>USLV01000143.1 GCA_900555705.1 uncultured Oscillospiraceae bacterium
GCGTAAATGGCCGGCTTTAGCCGGACTTTTTCGACAAGCTGACAGCCGGATGAACCACGGTTCATCCGGCTGTTCTTCTGTGGACATCACATCAGCGGGGCGAAGGCGCGCAGGAGTGAGCGGACGGCGCGGCGATACCACGGGATCCGGCGGCAGTCCTCGACGGTGATTTCACGGCTTTGGGACAGCGTCTGCCGGATATCGTCCCGGATTTGGCGGACGCTGTCGGTCTGGAACAGCCAGACGCCGCATTCGAAGTGCAGATAGAGGCTGCGATAGTCCATGTTGACAGTGCCGACCGTCGCATACTCGTCGTCGCAGACCAACAGCTTTTCGTGGATAAAGCCGGGGGTATACTCGTAGATACGCACACCGTTTTCGATCAGGAGATCGTAGTTGGCGCGGGTGACCGCGTGGACCGGAGGGTGGTCCGAGACCGCCGGGGTCACGATCCGCACATCCACGCCGGACTTGGCCGCGACCGAGAGCGCCGTCGTCATCTCGTTATCGAGAATCAGATAGGGGGTGGTCATATAGACATAGCGGCGCGCCTTGGCGAGTGTGTTGAAAAAGACCGTCTCGCCGACCAGCTCGTTGTCGAGCGGGTTGTCGGCATAGGGCTGGACAAAGCCGGTTGGCGTCTCGGCGGGAGGTGTCGGATCGGCTGGACGGAAGGCGGAGAAATCCTCGTCGGTATGGCGGATGTAGCTCCAGGTGGAGAGAAACATGACGGTGAGGCTCCAGACCGCGTCGCCGCGCAGCAGGATGGCGGCGTCCCGCCAGTGGCCGTAGGGCTGCCTCGCGTTGATGTATTCATCGGCGAGGTTGATGCCGCCGGTGAAGCCGACCTTGCCGTCGACGACCACGATTTTGCGGTGGTCACGGTTGTTGAGCCGGGCGGTCAGCACCGGCACGAAGGGGTTGAAAACGCAGCACTGGATGCCAAGCGCCTCGAGACGGCGGTTGTAGTTGGCCGGCAGCTTAGTCAGGCAGCCGACGTCGTCGTAAATGACGCGGACATCCACACCCTTCGCCGCCTTCTCCGCCAGAATTTCCAGGATCGGGTTCCACATGACCCCCTCCTCGATGATGAAATATTCGAGGAAGATGAAGCGCTCCGCCGCGGCGAGCGCCTCCTTCAGCCGTTCGAATTTGATCTCGCCGGAGGGGAGATATTCCGTCTCGGTACCCGCATAGGGCGGGCAGTCGGCATAGCGCTCGAGATAGCGCGCCTGCGCCGCGGCCTCCTCGCTGATCGCCTCGATGGCGGGCAGCACCGGCGGGTCCTGCCGGAGTATGGCGAGCTGCTGCTGGATTCGCTGCATCTTCCGCCGGGCGCGGGGACTCAGCCGGTTACCGCCGAACAGCAGATAGAAGATGACCCCGAAGATCGGTACCAGCAGGATCGGCACAATCCAGGCGATCTTATAGCCGGGGTTGCTCCGGCTGTTGATGATGTGCACCACAACAATCAGACTGAGCAGGATACAGATGGCATAAAAATAGACAAAATAGGCCTGAAAGCGGAGCAGGATGACCACCAGCGCCGCGATTTGCAGCAAAAGTGCCAGCCCCACCATCACACATCGGTGAAACAGGATATTCCACAGCTTTTTCATCTCATCCACTCCTCTTATCCTCTTTCTCCGTATTATATCAAAAAAAGACGAAAATGCAAACAGTGGGCTGCTTGCCATACGCCTGAGATCGTGTTATACTGAACAGGTATGCTGTAATGGTATCGGAAAGGAGCGCTTGTTATGGTCTCTTCCAAAAGCACACAGACGAATTTTGAGCTGGCCCGCCGAACCTGGCTGTTCACCCTGCTGTCGGCGCTGCTCTGCTTTTTCCTGCACATGGGCATGTCGATGCTGCTGCAAAGCTTCGCGACCGAGGTGATCGGCGACCGCGTCACCGAGACGTTGACCGACGGCACCATCCGCCGGACCGAGGCGGTCTATGAGACAAACGCGGCGGGTGAGCGGGTGCTGATGAAACGGGTTTATATCGTGAATCCCGACGACGGCAGCCAGACGTTGATCGAGGAGAGCGTTGTGGATACCACCCCGCCGGAGGAGACCGATGAGACCGGCTCCGAGACCACGTCACCGACGGAAGCCGAGACCACCGCCAACACGGTTGTCTCGGCGCTCCGGGAGCACGTCCGAACCGAGATGGCCACCAACACCAAAATCGCGTTCGATATCATCATCCAGATCGCGATGGCGATCCTCTTTGTTGTGTTCCCCTATTCCCAGCTCTGGGATCAGGGTGACAGGGATCACAACAGCGTCCAGTTCGGCCATATGGCGGAGGACCGGCTGCGCGGCCTCAAGGTCGGATTGATGGCCTCGATCCCGGCTGCGGCCGCGTTCCTGCTGCTGATCGTGCTGAAGGCGGCGGGGGCCTTCCCGCAGTATGCGGTCTATTACCGCTGGTTCAACGTCTGCTTCTGGTCGATTTTCAACTTCTTCATCCCAACCAGCGTGTATACATTGCCGGATGTCTCCTGGGCGGCGGTTCCGGCGATGCTGATTATCCTCGTCGTGCTGCCGCTGACGGCGCACATCGGCTACACGCTCGGCTACCGGCAGATATCGGTCCGGGATAAAATCGTCTACAAGACGACCGGGAAACATCTGAAGCATCGCAAAAGACGCCGCTGACGGCGCTCATAAATTTCCCCGGCGGCTCATAGCCTTTTCTGAAGGGGTGAGGGCTGTGAGAAACGGGAATGCCCTTTGGGCAAAGCTGGGACAATGGACAGTGCCGATTGTGCTGGCGCTCTGTGCGGCGCTGCTGTTGGCTGCCTTCCGTGCCATTGATCGGGCGGAGGGCGCGTCGACGACACCGGAGAAGGCGGCCGAAACGGGCGGGGTCATCCTGATCGACCCGGGACACGGCGGCGCGGACGGCGGCGCAACCGGCGTCAACGGGCAGCAGGAGAAGGACGTCAATCTCGCCATCTCGCTGCCGCTGGCGAAGCTGCTTCGGGTGCTCGGCTTTGAGGTCGCGCTGACGCGGGAGACCGACTGCTCGATCCACGATGCGTCCGCCGGCTCGCTGCGGGAGCAGAAGGTGAGCGATATGCGCAACCGGCTCCAAATGTACAACAACGCCGGGCTGGTGCTGAGCATTCATCAGAACCAGTTCAGCCAGTCTCAGTATGCCGGGACACAGGTATTTTATTCCCCGAACCGCCCGGAGAGCAGCGTGCTCGGCGAGGCGATCCGCCAGAGCGTCGTCTCGCTGTTACAGCCGGACAACAAGCGCGAGATGAAAAAAGGGGAGAAGACCGTCTATCTGCTCAGCAACAGTCAGGCACCGGCGGTGCTGGTGGAATGCGGGTTCCTGTCGAATCCGGCAGAATGTGAACGGCTGTCTGAACCGGAGTATCAGAAAAAGATGATGTTCGCGATTGCTGCCGGACTGCTGCAATACCGGGCCTGAACGGAAAGGAAAATTGAGGTATGGCTGTGAAAAGCAAGGCCGTCTATATCTGCTCCTCCTGTGGATTTGAATCGCCGAAGTGGTATGGAAAATGTCCCTCCTGCGGCGAATGGAACACGCTGAACGAGGAGATTCGGATGCCGGTGTCCTCCGCTGCCCGCGCATCCGCCGCTGTCGGGGGACGGCGGCCGCAGCGCATCGCGGATATCCGTCCGGAGGGGGAACAGCGGTATTCCACCGGCTTGCAGGAGCTCGACCGGGTGCTCGGCGGCGGAATCGTGCGCGGGGCGTTGATGCTGCTCGGCGGCGACCCCGGCATCGGCAAATCCACACTGCTGTTGCAGATCTGCCAGCATCTCGGGGAGCGGCTGGATATCCTCTATGTCTCCGGCGAGGAGTCGGAGCGGCAGATCAAGCTGCGGGCCGACCGGCTTGGCGTGGATTCCGGGCGGCTGTATGTGCTCTGCGAGACGGACGTCGGGGCGGTGACCGCCGCGATGCTCTCGGAGCGGCCGGATCTGGTCATCATCGACTCGATCCAGACCATGAACCTCGCGGAGGTATCCTCCTCCTCCGGCAGCGTGACGCAGGTGCGGGAGTGCACGGCGGCCATCATGCGCGCGGCGAAGGGGGCGGATATCCCGGTGTTCGTTGTCGGGCATGTCAACAAGGATGGCGCGATCGCCGGGCCGAAGGTGATGGAGCACATCGTCGACTGCGTGCTCTATTTCGAGGGCGACCGCCACACGAGCTATCGGATGCTGCGCTGTGTCAAAAACCGCTATGGCTCGACCAACGAGATCGGCGTGTTTGAGATGCGCGACCGGGGTCTGCGCGAGGTGGAGAATCCCTCGCTGATGCTGCTCTCCGGCCGCCCGAAAAATGTCAGCGGCACCTGCGTCGCCTGTGCGGTGGAGGGGTCCCGGCCGCTGCTCGCCGAGGTGCAGGGGCTGGTCTCGCCGACCGGCTTCGGCAACCCGCGCCGGATGTCGACCGGCTTCGACTACAACCGACTCGCGTTGCTGCTGGCGGTGCTCGAAAAGCGCGCGGGCTATTTCTTCTCGAATCTCGACGCCTATCTCAATGCTGTCTCTTATACACAT
>USLV01000144.1 GCA_900555705.1 uncultured Oscillospiraceae bacterium
CGAGATGTAGAGAGGTCTCGTGGGCTCGGAGATGTGTATAAGAGACAGCTATATATGTATAGAGATTCCTATGGAGGAGTGAAGAACCGTGTATACAATTGTTCAGAAACGCGCGCTCAATCCGTCTGTCAGCCTGATGGAAATCGAGGCGCCGCTGATTGCCCGCAAGGTAAAGGCGGGGCAGTTTATCATTCTGCGGGTGAACGAGACCGGCGAACGCATTCCACTGACGGTGGCTGATCACGATGCGCAGAAGGGCACGGTCACCATTATATATCAGAAAGTCGGCAAGACAACACTGCTGCTGGATACGTTGCAGATCGGCGACCGACTGCTGGATTTTGTCGGGCCGCTTGGCCGCCCGACGGAGCTTGCGGGAGTTCGTCGGGCGGCAGTTGTCGGCGGCGGTGTTGGCTGTGCCATTGCCTATCCTGAGGTCAAGGCGCTTGCTGAACAGGGAGCAGAGGTCGACGCGATCGTCGGCTTCCGGAATCAGGATATCATCATCCTCGAGGAGGAGTTCCGGGCGACCGGCAGCCGCTGCTTCGTGATGACCGATGACGGCTCCAACGGCAACAAGGGCTTCGTCACTGTCAAATTACAGGAGCTGCTCGAGGCGGGTGTCCAGTATGATCTCGTCATCGCGATCGGTCCGCTGCCGATGATGCGGGCGGTGGCGGAGGTGACGAAGCCGTTCGGAGTCAAAACCGTGGTCAGCATGAATCCGATCATGATTGATGGTACCGGCATGTGTGGCGGCTGTCGTCTGACGGTCGGTGGAGAAACGAAATTCGCCTGTGTGGATGGCCCCGAGTTCGATGCGCATGCGATCGACTGGGATGAGGCGATGCAGCGGCTCGGCCAGTATAAAGAGCAGGAACACGCCTGCCGGATGCAGTTTATGGGGGGAGAACAGGATGCCTAATATGCAGATGCAAAAGACGCCGATGCCGGAGCAGGAAGCGTCTGTCCGCGCGGCCAATTTTGAGGAGGTCGCCTGCGGCTATACCGAGGAGATGGCGGTGAACGAGGCGGCCCGCTGCCTGAACTGCAAGACCCGTCCCTGTGTATCCGGCTGCCCGGTCAATGTGCAGATTCCGGATTTTATCGCGCTGATTGCCGCGCGAAATTTCGAAGGGGCCTATCAGAAAATCAGCGAGACCAACGCGCTGCCCGCAGTCTGTGGCCGCGTCTGCCCGCAGGAACACCAGTGTGAGTCCAAATGTGTCCGCGGCATCAAGGGAGAACCGGTCGCAATTGGACGGTTGGAGCGGTTTGCGGCGGATACGCATATGCAGCAGGGGGAGGAGCATCCTGCGCTGCCGCAGCCGAATGGCCATCGTGTCGCGATTGTCGGAGCCGGTCCGGCGGGACTGACCTGTGCAGGCGATCTGGCGAAGAAAGGCTATGCCGTCACTGTGTACGAGGCGTTTCATACGGCCGGTGGCGTGCTGATGTACGGCATTCCCGAGTTCCGGCTGCCGAAGGCCATCGTCCAGAGAGAGATCGACAAGCTGCGGGCGATGGGCGTCACGATCGAAACCAACATGGTCATCGGTAAGCTGCTTTCGGTGGACGAATTGTTTGAGATGGGGCATGAGGCGGTGTTTATCGGCAGCGGCGCGGGCCTTCCCAGCTTTCTCGGCATTCCGGGTGAGGGACTGCCGGGCGTGCTCTCTGCCAACGAGTTCCTGACGCGTATCAATCTGATGAAGGGGTATCGTCCGGAATACGACACGCCGGTTCCGCACGCAAAAGCGGTCGCGGTGCTGGGCGGCGGCAACGTGGCAATGGATGCCGCCCGCTGTGCGAAGCGAATGGGTGCCGAGCATGTCTATATTGTCTATCGCCGCGGCGAGGAGGAGATGCCCGCCCGCCTGGAGGAGATCCACCATGCGAAGGAGGAAGGGATCGAGTTCCTGTTCCTGACCGCGCCGACGGCGGTGCTGGGCGGCGAAAACGGCAGGGGGAACGGCCTGTCCTGCATCCGTATGGAACTCGGTGAGCCGGACGATTCCGGACGCCGCCGTCCGGTGCCTGTCGAGGGCAGCGAGCATGTTCTCGAGGTGGATATGGTGATCGCCGCGATCGGCAACACACCAAATCCGCTGATCCGAACCACAACGGCAGGGCTTGAGGCAAATCGTCGTGGCTGCCTGATTGTGGATGAGGATACGCTGCGGACAACCCGGGAAGGTGTCTACGCGGGCGGTGATGTCGTGACCGGCGCGGCAACGGTAATCCTGGCGATGGGAGCCGGGAAGCAGGCGGCGGCGGCGATTGACGCCTGGATCCGGGAGAAATAGCGCCGGTTGACCGGCCTCAATTTTTGTCGATATCCGGCATATTTGTCCGAAAATTCAAAAAATCCCGCTCGGTTTTAAGGTTTTTTTATAAAACGGCGAAACTTTCTAAAAAATGTGTTGACTTTTTCTCCCGATTAGTTTACACTGTATTCATATCCATGGGAGATTGCGTCTTTTTAGCACGCCGAGGTGATGGAATGTCTTCCGTTTGCGAGGGTGATATATTGCCGGGCGATTCGCCGCCGGAGACCGAAGACGAGGAGACGCTCGTACTTCTGGCCAAAGAGGGCGAGGAAGAGGCTTTCTCGCGTCTGGTCACTTTTTGTAGCGATATCATTCGCTGTCAGGCTGCCCGGTTGCGCGGCGGCTGGCTGGAGCCGGAGGATCTGGCGCAGGAGGGACTGCTTGGTCTGCTCTCTGCGGTTCATGCCTATCGGTCGGAGAATGGTGCATCCTTTCGGACCTTTGCACAGGTCTGTATTCGCAATCGAATGCTCTCTGCCGTTCGGCGGACGATGTCTGTTTCGTCGGAGTGTACAGCCGGTTGGAGTGATCCGGGGGAGAGAGTCGTTCCCTCGGGGGATCCCGTTCTTCTGCTGGATGAGCGAGAGGATGCGTCGGCTTTACATCGGTTTTTGAAGGATGGACTGACATCGATCGAATACACGGTGCTGATCTCCTATTTGAATGGATATTCCTATGAGGAAACTGCCGCCCATCTGGCGGTGGGTACAAAAACGGTGGATAATGCGCTGCAGCGTGTCCGCCGGAAGTTGACAAAATGGTGTCTCGAGCGGGATGCCGATAGATGATTTGGCGCTGACAGCCGGATGGCTGTTCGCATATATGCCCGGGTAGCTTAACAAGAGCGTTGTTTTTTCAAAGGTGTCGGTCTGAATCCGTCGCAGGGCAAATTTTTTAAAGCGAGGTAAATCCCATGTACGAAGACAAAACCCTGATTTGCAAAGAGTGCGGAGCGGAGTTCGTGTTCACCGCCGGTGAGCAGGAGTTCTATGCTGAGAAAGGCTTCGTGAACGAGCCCCAGCGCTGCAAGGCTTGCCGCGATGCGCGCAAGAATGCTGCGAAGCCCGACCGCGAGATGCATGTCGCCATCTGCGCCAACTGCGGCAAAGAGGCGAAGGTGCCCTTTAAGCCCCGCGAGGATCGCCCTGTGTACTGCAGCGAGTGCTTCGCCAGCATGAGAGGGGAAGCCTGATCGGTTTTAAAAACCGAAAACCGTCTGGTTCTGAAAAGAGCCGGACGGTTTTTCTTATATTGAGATGGCCGCGGTTGTCGGTTTCCGGATTGACATCCCGCCTGGCCGATGCTAAAATAAATAGATGATATGCTCCGGTTTTCGGTCTGTAAGAGGGGTTGGATATGGCATCTGTTGAAAAAACGGTGAACGATATGAAGATTGGCGAAACGGCGGTTGTGACCGGCCTTGGCTGTTCAGGGGCGCTGCGTCGTCGGATCATTGATATGGGCATCACCCCCGGTGCCGTCGTTATCCTGCGTAAAACCGCACCGATGGGGGATCCGCTGGAGCTCAATGTGCGTGGCTATGAGCTCAGTATCCGTCGCTCTGAGGCGAAGGAAATCCGTGTCCTGAGCGAGGAGGCTGGGATATGAGTTATACATATGCGCTGGTCGGCAATCCCAACTGTGGCAAAACCACGCTGTTTAATGAACTGACCGGTTCCAATCAATATGTCGGCAACTGGCCGGGGGTGACGGTTGAGAAGAAAGAGGGACGCCTCAAGAGTCACGGCGACGAGGTTACGGTGGTTGACCTGCCGGGCATCTATTCGCTCTCGCCCTATTCCGCCGAGGAGATGGTGACCCGCAATTTCATTCTGGAGGAAAAACCGGATGTCCTGGTGGACGTGGTGGATGCGACCAACATCGAGCGCAACCTCTATCTGACCTTACAGATGGCGGAGCTCGGCTGCCCCATGGTGATCGCACTCAACATGATGGATATGCTGAAGAGCCGGGGAATGGAGATCGACGTCCAGAAGCTCGAGCATCTGCTCGGGATCCCGGTTGTGCCGGTCGCCGCCAGCCGGGGACGCGGCATCAAGGAGCTGATCGACCGTGCCTATCACGACGGCGCCGAACGCACGGCGCGGGAGCCCTCCAACTTCGACGAGCAACGGCTGGCAGCGCGTGTCCGACAGCGGTATGCGGATAATCCCTATATCCTACATCAGCTGCA
>USLV01000145.1 GCA_900555705.1 uncultured Oscillospiraceae bacterium
CCTTGTCGGTGTGGGTTGCTGTGAACGCACAGGAGCCGTTGTCCGCCTTGGCCCAGACCTGTGCCTGCAGCGTCAGGGGAGCGCTGCCGTTCGAGGACAGCTCGGTGATGAGCAGATTTTTGCCCGCTGCCGTGTAGCTCTTCATGGAAAGCGGCGTGTCGTTCATCGACATGGTGGTGAGGATCTGTGCGTTGAGAATGTCCTGCTTCTCATAGAAATCCGTCTGAATCGGCGGCTCATAGTCATCGGGCAGCTGCTGCTCTGCGCTGTTATAGAGCTCGAACTGGCCGATGCGCGCGCGGGGATTGTTCTTCGAGTCGTCGGTGGTTGCCTGGGTCGCCTTGGTGATGTCCAGCCAGACATAGCGCGCGGTGACCGGCTTGGCCAGCTTGACGTCGGTGACGGGATCGCTGTTATCCGTCGTCGCGTAGCAGTCGATCCAGCCGCTGTCCGGCCGGGTGCTGGCCTGGATCGTGAAGGCCTTTGTGATGTTGGCGGTTTCCGCCGGACGCGCTGCCGCATCGTGACGGACGATGATTCGGTCAAAGGTGATCTCTTCGCCGAGATCGATGAAAAGCGACTGCTCGTTGCCGATATCGCTCACCCAGCCCTCATAGCCGGAATTGGCCGACCAGCCGCCGGACAGCGCACGGGAGGCCGGGAAATCCGGATGGGCACTGCTCGATGTGACATCCTTGCCGAGCGCGAGCGAGACCGGCATCGCCGCCTCTTCTTTGGCGGGGGCGATGGTCAGGCCGCCGATCGGCAGCGGCGAACCGCCGAAGGTCCAGAAATCGCTCTTCGAGATATAAAAGGTCTTGGACGCGGCATCCCCGCCGGAGGCGACGCCGATATCGCCGTTGCCGAGCAGCGCGGTGTTTGGAATCTGGTTGGAAAATAACCCGTCGTAGCTTGTATCCTTCCATTCGCCGTAAATCTGCGACAGCAAGCCGCTCAGCTCCTTCCATTCCGTCTCTGTGGGAGTCGGCGCGCTGTTCGCCCCGGCCATACCGACCGAGAGACCGGAGACCAGTATGCCGGCTGCCATGGCAGTGGCTGCCATTCTCTTTCGCCAGTTTGTCATGTGCTGCATCATCCTTTCTACTATATAGACTGTATGTCGTCAACTTTATAAAATTTATCATAGCATATTCAAAGACGGGTTACAATGGCGGGAACGCTGAAATTTCACCGGATTTTTGGCGGTTATGCAGAGAAAAAACACCGTGCATTGTGCGGGGCAGGTCCTTGCTGAATTGCACAAAAGAAAAATAGATATACGTATAACTATCTGTGCATCCGCCAATGGATGCCCGCCCCGCAATGTGTTAAAATAAAGCAGCAGTGGAAGGGGGAGATGACAATGGATCAGGAGCGACTGGACGAGCAGCTGCACGATTTTATCCGTCTGCACCGCAACACCATGCGCCGCTTTTTCCAGAGCTGCGGCATGTTTAACGGGCATCCGGTCATGCTCTTCGTCATCCGGCAGAATCCCGGATTGACTCAGAAGCAGCTGGCGGAGAAGCTGGAGATTGCACCCGCTTCCGCGGCCATTTCGCTGCGGCGAATGGAGGAGGCCGGGCTCGTCCGGCGCACGTCCGACGAGCGTGACCACCGGGCGGTGCATCTGTATCTGACACCGGCCGGGCTTGAGATGGATAACCGCTGCGCGCAGGGGAAGGCGTTCTCGACCGAGATTCTCTTCCGGGATTTTTCGCCGGAGGAGCTCGAAGCTCTCTCCGGCTTCCTCGCCCGCATGCAGAAAAATCTTGAGACAACCGATATTCAGGATTGGAGGTATACGCATGAGCAAACCGAATAAGCAGAAGACAAAGACGCCGTCCTATCTGCGCTGTGCCCGGCCGCATCTCGCCTGGCTGATTGCGGGGCCGCTGTTTGTGGCGCTGGGCGGCGTGGCGGAGATCTTGCAGCCGAGCTTCATGGCCCGGATTGTGGACGAGGCGATCGAGGGCGTCGGCCTCTCCGACGCCGCGCGGATGGACATCATCAAGGAGACGGCTCTCTGGATGGTGCTGGTGGCGCTGCTCGCGATCGTGGCCGGTGTCGTCGGGATCTATTTCATTGCGAACGGTACCTTTCGTTTCGGCGCGACGCTGCGCAAAAGTCTGTATGGCAGTGTCCAGCGCTATTCTTTTTCGAACATCGACAAGTTTTCAACCGCCTCGCTGGTCACCCGTATGACCAATGACGTGACCAACGTGCAGAACACCTTTATCCAGACGCTGCGGATGACGACCTTCACAGCCGCGATGTTCACCGGTGCGCTGGTCAGCGCCCTGGCGGTCAGCCCGCGGCTCGCGCTGGTGACGCTGTTTGCGGTGCCGGTCATCGCGATCGCCATCTCGATTGTGGTGAAGAAGGGCTTCCCGCTTTTCGAAAAGATGCAGTCCCGCATCGATGACCTGAACCGGCGGGTGCAGGAGTCGGTGACGAACATCCGCGTCATCAAATCCTTTGTCCGCGAGGACTATGAGCGGGAGCGCTTCCGCCTGTCGGCGGAGGGCCTCTGCTCCATCGCGGTCAAGGCCTCGGGGCTGATGGTGACGGTGATGCCGCTGATGCAGCTGATCATGAATCTCACGACCGTCGCCGCCCTCTGGTTCGGCGGCCGTATGGTGCAGAACGGGGAGATGCCGATCGGCGGCCTCATGTCCTACAGCACCTATATCCTGCACATTCTGATGTCGCTGATGATGATGTCGATGGCGATCATGATGTTCTCCCGCGCCCGCGCCTCCTCGGCGCGTATCCGCGAGGTATTGCAGGAGACACCGGCCATCACCGAGCGGGAGAACGCGGCGGATACGCCGGTCTCGCAGGGGCGGGTTGAATTCCGGCATGTCGGCTTCCGCTATAACGGGGACTCGCCCGACAAGGTGCTGGACGACATCACCTTCACGGCCGAGCCGGGTGAGGTGATCGCGGTGGTTGGCGCGACCGGCTCCGCCAAATCCACCCTTGTCAACCTGATCCCCCGACTCTACGATGTGACCGAAGGCGCGGTGCTGATAGACGGCGTGGATGTGCGGGACTACCGCATCGAGACGCTTCGCCGGGGCATCGGTATGGTGCCGCAGAAGAATGTGCTGTTCAGCGGCACCATCGCGGAGAATATCCGCTGGGGCAACCCGGAGGCCGACGACGGAGAGGTCGAGCAGGCAGCCCGCGACGCGCAGGCGCATGCGTTCATCATGAGCTTTCCCGACGGCTATCAGACCCGGCTGGAGCAGGGCGGTGTCAACGTCTCCGGCGGACAGAAGCAGCGGCTCTGCATTGCACGGGCGATGATCAAGAAGCCGCCGGTGCTGATTCTCGACGACTCGACCAGCGCGGTCGATTCCGACACCGAGAGCCGCATCCGGGAGAGCTTTGCCGCCCATCTGAGCGGGACAACGGTGTTCATCATTGCCCAGCGGGTCAGCTCGGTTCGCACAGCCGACCACATCCTCGTGCTGGACGGCGGCCGGATGGCGGGCTTCGGCACGCATGACGAGCTGATGGCCAATAACGACATCTATCAGGAGATTGTGCGTTCGCAGCAGAAAGGGGTGGATGCCTGATGCCAGGACCCGGACACAAAGGCCCCGGCGGGCCGGGCGGCCCGCGCGGCGGCTTTGCCAAGCCAAAGGATGCGGGCAAGACGCTCCGACGGCTGATGACCTATCTGAAAAAGGATATTCCGCTGCTGATCCTTGTGCTGATCTTCATCCTGCTCAGCGCGGGCTCCCAGCTTGCGGCAACCTGGATGCTGACCCCGATTTTCAACACCATCGCCGCCGTGCCCGGCTATGGCGGCGGCATGGCGCGGGTTGCGCTCTATCTGGTTGCGCTGGTCGGGATCTATCTTGTCGGCGTGGCCGCGACCTTTGTCCAGAGCCGCGTCATGATCCGCATTTCGCAGAATATGGTGCTGCGGATGCGGCGGGAGCTCTTCGATCACGTGATGAAGCTCCCGATCCGTTACTTCGATACCAATGCCCACGGCGACATCATGTCCCGGTTTTCCAACGATATGGATGTGGTCAGCGAGACGCTCAACCAGTCGTCGGTACAGGTGGTGTCCTCGGTCATCACCCTGATCGGCACCGTCATCAGCATGCTGATCCTCAGCCCCCTTCTGACACTGCTGACCATGCTGCTGTTCCCGATCATGATTCTCATCACCCGGGCGATCATGAAGCACAGCCGCCGCTATTTCAGCGAGCAGCAGGCCGCGCTCGGCGCGCTCAACGGCTTCATTGAGGAAACGGCCGAGGGGCAACGCGTCATCCAGATTTTCTGCCGCGAGCGGGAGAGCGAGGCGGCCTTCGACCGGCTGAACGAGGATTTCCGAAAAAAAGCGACGATGGCCCAGATTGTCTCGGGCTCGCTCCATCCGCTGATGCAGCACATCAGCACTTTCAACTATGTTATCGTCGCGACAGTCGGCGGCGCGCTGGCACTGAACGGTGTTTTCCATCTCGGCAGCATCGCGA
>USLV01000146.1 GCA_900555705.1 uncultured Oscillospiraceae bacterium
GTGTATAAGAGACAGCTGCTGGGGTTGCAGAACGCGAGCGCGCTTCCGGACGAGGAGGTTCGGCAGATGCTGGACACCATTCGAAAAACAAAGAAGTAAGCGGCCGCGGAGCCGATGAAAAAGGGGTAGCATGAGCATGAGCACAAAACCGAAGAAGACACTGACCGAAGGGGAAATCGAAATGGAGAAGCCGACGGATAAGGAGACGGCCACACAGACGACTGCCGAACAGGCGGGAGAACCGAAAAAGGACAGGAAAATGCATCTCGGCGAGCTGCTTGAGATGGGCCGCGCCAAGGGCAAGCTGACGACACAGGAGATCATGGACGCCATGGAGGACATGGACTTTGATCCCGATCAGATGGATAAGCTTTATGAGTCGATCGAGAGTCAGAACATTGAGATTGTCGACGATTTCCAGACCGAGGAGTTCGAGGGGCTGGATCTGATTCTGGAAACCCCGGAGACGGATGAGCCGGATGCCGCTGTCCCCACGGACGGTATTGTGATCGACGACCCGGTTAAAGTCTATCTCAAGGAGATCGGCCGGGTGCCACTGCTGACCCCGGAGGAGGAGATCGAGCTTGCCGTCCGGATCATGGATGGCGACAGCTATGCCAAAAAGCGGCTCTCAGAGGCCAATCTCCGATTGGTGGTCAGCATCGCGAAGCGCTATGTCGGCCGCGGGATGCAGTTCCTTGACCTGATCCAGGAGGGAAACCTCGGTCTGATCAAGGCGGTCGAGAAGTTCGACTATACCAAGGGCTTCAAGTTCTCCACTTATGCCACCTGGTGGATCCGGCAGGCGATCACCCGCGCCATTGCCGATCAGGCCCGTACCATCCGTATTCCGGTGCATATGGTTGAGACCATCAACAAGGTCAAGAAGATTTCCAGCCAGCTTCTGCACAAAAACGGCCACGAGCCGTCAGCGGAGGAGATCTCGCTCGAGCTGGATATGCCGGTCGACAAGGTGCGCGAGATCATGCGCGTCGCGCAGGAGCCGGTTTCGCTCGAGACCCCGATCGGCGAGGAGGAAGACAGCCATCTCGGCGACTTCATCCCGGACGACGAGGCACCGGCCCCGGCGGACGCCGCCTCGCATACCCTGCTGAAAGAGCAGCTTGGCGAGGTGCTCGCCACCCTCACTCCCCGCGAGGCCAAGGTGCTGCGGCTCCGCTTCGGGCTTGAGGATGGTCGTCCGCGCACGCTCGAGGAGGTTGGCAAGGAGTTCGACGTCACCCGCGAGCGGATTCGGCAGATCGAGGCGAAGGCGCTGCGTAAGCTGCGTCATCCCAGCCGCAGCAAAAAGCTGAAGGATTTTCTCGATTGATCCGGCTTTGACACCGGCGGACACACCATCGTGTCCGCCGGTGTTGCGTTTCGACGGCATATGACGAGTGCAAAAAATCCAAAAGACAGTATGGTTGCAAAGACTATGCGAAGTCGTAAAAGAGTGATCGCCCACCGCTATCTGCAAAACAGGCAGACGATCGATAAGATCGTCTGCCTGTTTTCATTTCCTGTTCCGTCCCGACCGGTCAGCCCACGACGGTCTGCCGCTGATCCTGATGGGTGAGATGGTGGAAGGTCGGCACCATCTCCTGCAACATTTCGACTGTTCCTTCGGAATCGTTGCTGTCCGCCCGATCCTTGAGCTGATGCAGCTTTTCGATAAAAGAAGCGGGCTCAATGGCGATCTGGCTGCCGATAAAGATCTTGTGATTATTGGTAGACTGCAGGCCTTCCTCGTTCATCAGCAGCTCCTCATAGAGCTTCTCGCCCGGCCGCAGCCCGGTGAACTTGATCGGGACATCGCGATAGGGCTCCTTGCCGTACTGCCGGATGAGATTTTCCGCAAGGGTCAGAATCTTGACCGGCGCGCCCATATCGAGGACAAAAATCTCGCCGCCCTTTGCGATCGCGCCCGCCTGCATCACGAGCGAAACCGCCTCAGGGATGGTCATGAAATAGCGGATGATATCCTTGTGGGTGATGGTGACCGGCCGTCCGCTCTCGATCTGCCGTCTGAACAGCGGAATCACCGAGCCGTTCGACCCGAGTACATTGCCGAACCGTACCGTGACATATTCGGTGCCCTCATGGTTCTGCGCCATATACTGCACCACCATCTCGCAGCAGCGCTTGGTCGCCCCCATCACGTTGGTGGGATTGACGGCCTTGTCGGTCGAGATCAGGACGAACTTGTCCGCGTGGAAGCTATGGGCCAGCGAGGCGATGTTGTATGTGCCGATGACATTGTTCTTGACCGCCTCCTCCGGCACCGTCTCCATCAACGGGACATGCTTGTGTGCCGCGGCGTGGAAGACGATCTGCGGCCGGTAGCGATCGAAAATCAGCCGCATCTTGTTATAGTCCCGCACCGAGGCGATCAGCGTCTCGAGCGGCAGACCGTCGCCGTATTCCATCAGCAGCTCCTGCTGAATTTCATAAGCGTTGTTCTCATAGATATCGACAATAATCAGCTGCCGGGGATGATACCGCATGATCTGACGACAGAGCTCAGAGCCGATGGACCCGCCGCCGCCTGTGACCATGCAGACCTGCCCCTCGATCAGACGGCCGATCTCCTCGTTATCAAACGTGACCGGCGCCCGGCCGAGCAGATCCTCGATCCGAATATCCTGCGCCTGTGGAAGCAGCGGCTGCTCCGAAAACAGCAGCTCACTCAGATAGGGGATCAGCTTGATCTCCCGTCCGGTTCGCTCGCAGTGGCTCAGAATCCGCTGCCGATCCTCCTCCGAGCAGGAGGGAATCGCCACGAGAATTGTCTCGATGTTAAACTTTTCGCAAAGCGCCGGGATGTCCGCTGTCTTTCCCTCGACCATCACCCGTTGGATGGCCATACGCTGCTTACCCTGGTCATCATCCGCGATACAGACCGGCAGATAGGGGCAATCGGTTCCCGTCAGCATCTCACCGATCAGTACGCGCCCGGCCTGCCCGGCCCCGACAATCAAGGTCCGCTTCCGCCCCGACGCCGTTTTCCGGGCTGTCAGCACGAGAAATGTCCGGCGGAAGAGCACCCGGAAGAGTACAATCCCCGTCGTTGAACAGAAGAAATACAGCACCCAGAAGCTCCAGTCCAGCGTCTTATCCAGCAGATAGCACAAAATCGCGCTGAGCGCGACACCGCAGGCCGTTCCCGCGAGACAGGACAGATAGTCCGTCAGCTGGAAATACCGCCACATCTTGGAATAGGCGCCGCTGAGATAAAGGCAGAAAAAACTGAAAAACGTTCCGAGCAGGGTGCCACGCAGCGTCAGCTCGTTGGATTCGACTCTCCCCTGCAAAATGCTGACCATCCAGAAGCAGAGTGCGCCGGAGGCAACCATGATAAAAATATCCGCCAGCATAAGTATCAGCTTACGATGATTCAACCGTTTCAACCCTTTAACAACCTTTCCATAACTGTACAACAATTTGCGGATTCAGTATATCACGTTTCGCTCACTTTGTAAACGACGATTTTGATAAAAAAATGGAATTTTGTCTTGAATTTCGCTATTTAAATGGCAATGTATACAAAATTTTACAAAAAATTAGTGGAGGTAAGTCCCTTCTGCCAAAATCCGTCTGTTCTCTTATACATATGCCGGATAGAGCGGGAGTGGCCATTTAAACATGGGAAAGCGGGTTCTATCGGGTGGGCGCTCTCAAAGGGGCGCCTCTTTTGCGCGGCAGGCATATTTCCGGGCGGCTGCCGTATACAATGGTAGGGAAGGGGGATTTGTCCTATGGTGATCAATCTGCGGTCGCTGCTCCGGTCGGCCGGTATTGTTTTGCTCGCGGCGACTGTTTTTCTGGCGGGATGGGCGGTGGCCGGGGCGAGCGGTACACCGGCTGTGGAGTCCGCGTCATCCGGGGTATCGGAGCCAGAAGAGGTCTCGCTGCCGATCCTGATGTATCACGGCATTCTTGAAAAGGGGAAGCTGCTCGGGCAATATGTGGTGTCCGCTGCCGAATTTGAGAGTGATCTGCAATATCTCACCACCCATGGCTACCAGACAGTGGTGATGCGGGATGTCATCGATTATGTCAAAACCGGCAAGCCGCTGCCGGAGAAGCCGGTGATGATTACCTTCGACGACGGGTACTACAACAATTACCGCTATGCCTATCCGCTGCTGCAAAAATACAACTGTCGGATGGTGCTCTCGCCGATCGGGCGTTGGGCGGAATTTTACAGCCAGACCGGGGAGGAGCATGTCAACTATTCCCACGCGACCTTCAAACAACTGAAGGAAATGATGGATTCCGGGCTGGTCGAGCTGCAAAACCATTCCTACAACATGCATTCGAACGACGGCGGCCGAAAGGGCGCGAAGAAAAAGGCGGTCGAGAGCCTGACGGAATATCAGGCGGTGCTGTCCGAGGATGTCGGCCGGATGCAGCAGCTTTTGCAGGAGCAGCTCGGCTATACCCCCACGACCTTCACCTATCCGTTCGGCGCGATCAGCGC
>USLV01000147.1 GCA_900555705.1 uncultured Oscillospiraceae bacterium
TTTGCCGTCCGCCAGCTTTTTGTCGATCAGGACGGCCGAGGTGTCCGGCTCACTCGACGGCAGCGAGCTCTCCTCGCCATTGCTACCGTCGTCCAGCAGAAGCAGCGCGGCAAGCGCGCCGCCGAGCAGCGCCACCACCAGCAGACAGACGAGAATCACCGTCAGCTTCCGCCGGGGCTTTTTTCGTTTGGGCTGCGTCGCCTCCCGCTCGGTCAGCGGGGGCAGCTCGCCGGGATTACTCATAAATGCCTCCTCCTCAGGAACACGATCAGACCGATCACCAGCGTGATAAGCGGCAGGGCAACCTCAAAGATAACAATAATCACGGTTCGTGTGGCCGCATCGTAGGAAAGCGTCTCCTGATTAACCGACCGGCTGGAAATTGTGATGTTGTCCTTGCTGCCGGCCATCTCGTTAAACACGCTCATGAAGAGTGCCTCGTTTTCCGCATTGGCAATATATTTGCGGATATCGCCTTCCAGCATCGCCTGACTACCACATACCAGCAGCGAGGATTCCACTGTGATATCCGCTGTGCTGGCGTCCAGCAGCTTATTGGCATAGGCCATACCCACAATCGGATAGCTGTCCGCGTCGCGGGGATCGCTCTCATCCGTCAGATTCAGCAGCTTGGCAGAATCCCCAAAGGTCGCCAGCGGGATATTATAAATGGATCTGGACGTGTCGCTTCCCTGATGCAGCACCAGCCGTCTGGTCATCTGCAAAAGCACCCGCTTCTCTGCCAGAGAGGATGTGAAATCCGAGGAAGCAATGGTGCCATAAGCTGCTGTCGGCAGGCCATAATACTCCTTTGTTTCCACGATAATATCGTCCGTGACCTCGATACCGTATTCCTCCTCGAGGAACTCATAGAGATTCGGGCAGTCGGCGGCATAGTTGGCCAACAGCACCAGATGGCGGGTATAAAGCCCGTCGTTTTGCAGCCAGTCGCGCAGCTTGAGAATTTCCGCATCTCCAAAATCCTTGGATGGTGCCGCGAGCACAGCCGTCGTGGCGTCCGCCGTAATCTCGCCGGCCACGGTCAGATCGTGTTCGACCACCTCATAGCCGTTCATCTCCAGCGTATCCGTCACGTTTGCCATAGTAGTCGCATTTTCGCCGTGACCGGTAAACAGAATAACCGGGGCAAGCTTACCCGATACACGACGAATATTGGTCGCCAGCACCTGCTCAACCAGCGACTCGGTTACGACATACTGTCCACTGTAGTAAAGTGAATACTCATCATAGCTGAACAGGTCGGACAGCGTAATAATCGACTCACGTTCACCACAGAGGAACAGGATCGATTCATCGCTGACCTCATAGTCCTCATATTCTGCCGCTTTGGCCGGGTTTGTCTTGGAATCAAGGAATTCCAGTGTAATGTGGTTATCGGCATAATATCTGTATTGCTGCAGCATTTCATAAAACTGGCGCATCACCAGATTAAGACCCTCGGTTGCCCACCCCGACATCAAAAAAGAAGCTTCTTCCTGAAACACCACGATCTTCATATCTTCATCGACCGACCGGGCCACTTCTATGCTGCTCTCCGAGAGCGTATAATTGTCCTCACTGGTCAAATCCAGCTGGAACGGGAATCGGTCGTGGAGGATACTCACTACGACATTCAGCAGAATAACGCCAATAATCACCACAACGGTCAGGACGACCGCCGTTGTGCCCATCCGCAGCTTGCGGTTGGGGCCTTTTTTCTGCTTCGTTTTTTTGGATATCTTCGGAGCGGACTCCGTCTCAGGGGTATCCTTCGTTTCCGCAACCATTGTTTTCTGCTCCTGGGGGCGCTGCGTATTCGGCTCCTGATTCATATTCTCTTCCTCCCTTCCCCATCAGCTCCATCTCTTGCGATCGAGCGAACGAACCGACAAGAAAAGGAACAGCGCCTGCAAACTGATAAAAAAGACGATATCGTCGTAGTTGATGACACCCACGGTGAAATTGTTATAACGCTGGCTCACCGACAGGAAATCCACAATTGTCGCCACAACCGTGCTGGACGAAAACATCCCTTTTAAATTATCTGTCATCTGCATGACAAAAGCGACAGCGAAGGTGCCAATTGCCGTCACAAACTGGCTTTCTGTCATGGTGGAAATCAGCAGACCGATCGAGATGATCAGGCCCGCGATCAACAGCAGGCCAAAATAGTTGCCGAGGATCACCATCCAGTCAGGCGTCACAGAAAAGGCGATCAGCACGGCATAGACCAGCGTGATGGAGATCGCGATCGCGAAAACAAGCAGTGCCGCCAGAAATTTGCCGACCACAATGCCGGTCAGGCTCATGGGGGCCGTCAACAGCGCCTGATCGGTCTTCTGTCGTTTCTCCTCACTGAACAGCCGCATGGCCAACACCGGCAGGACAATCAGCAGCACAATCGTAAAGAGGCCGCTGAACATACCACTCAGTTCAACACTGCCCAAAAAATAATTCGACATGTTGGGCAGGTTATATAAACTGAAAAAAAGAGCAACAAAGAAAAAGGTCAGCGCCAGCACAAAATAGCCAAGCGGCGATGTGAAATACGCCTTGAACTCCCGTTTGAAAATCGCACTCACGACTTCTTCCCCCCTTCATCCGATCCCCCGAGAATTTCCGAAACCTGTTCTTCGATCTCCCGACGTGTCCGGGCCGCCTGCTTCTGCGACCGTTTGAGCATCGAAACGTCCTGCTCGCGGGTCAGCTCGATGAAAATTTCCTCCAGCGACATCTCCATCGATTTCAGCCCCATCAGCGGCCAGTTCCGATCGGCGAGCCGCTCGAACAGATCGCGGCGGATATCCGTGCCCTCTGCCGGTTCGACGGCAAATTCGCATACACCCGGCTCCTTCATGCCGAGCGAGCTCACCTGCTTGACTCCCGCGATATGCGAGAGCAGCGACATCACATCCTTTTCCGGTCCCGCAACGCGAACCATCATCCGATGGTCGCTGGAATACTGCCGTGAGAGCTCGCTTGCTGTGGCATCCGCCACGATCGTGCCTTTGTTAATAACCACAATCCGGTCACAGACCGCTTCGATCTCCGGCAGGATGTGCGACGAGAGGATAACCGTGTGATGCTTGCCAAGACTTTTAATAAGCGTGCGGATCTCGATGATCTGGTTCGGGTCGAGGCCGACAGTCGGCTCGTCGAGAATCAGCACCGGCGGATTGCCGATCAACGCCTGCGCCATGCCGACACGCTGCCGGTAGCCCTTCGACAGGTTCTTGATCAACCGGCCGTAGACATCCTCGATTTTCATAATTTTGCAGATCTCCGCGATGTGTGCCTGCCGCGACAGGGTACACTTCTTGAGTTCGTACATGAAGTTGAGATATTCCCGCACCGTCATGTCGGGGTAGAGCGGCGGCTGTTCCGGCAGATAGCCGATGCTGGATTTCGCCTCATGAGGCTGCTCCAGCACATCAAAGCCGTTGATTTTCACTGTTCCCTCGCTGGCGGAGAGATAGCCGGTCAGGATATTCATCGTCGTGCTTTTTCCAGCGCCGTTCGGCCCCAGAAACCCGAGAATCTCCCCCTCCTCCGCGTGGAAGCTGATGTTGTTGACCGCTCGGTGGGCACCATAGCGCTTGGTAAGATTTTTTACTTCAATCATACCGCATCCCAGGCCGTCCGTCCTCTTTCCGCAGACGGCCTCTCCTTCCTTCTGATTTTGACGGTCCGGCATCTGCCGCAGACCCGCCGGATCGTCTGCCGCTCCCAATTCGAGCGACAGTTCAAACCTATTTTATAGGAAAACCCGTCCGCAATTGTAAACAGTCTATAAACCTTGTGTGTTCATCGCGTGTTTTTTTCGGACGCGGCTGCATTTCGACAAAATCGACGGGGTTTTCAAAATTTCGCAACGATTTTTCGCGATAAGGGGTAGATTTTTGTCAATACTTGCAGTATACTATTCATGATATTTCACAGATTCCCAGAGGAGGGGTATAATATGGGTCTGTTTGACAGACTGTTCGGCAAAAAGGCGCCGAAGCCGGAGCAGCACACCGAAGCACAGCAGCCCGCACCATCGGACGATATATCAGTATCGAAGGAGGTTGAAGTGCCCGCGCCATCGGTTTTGCCGGAGGCGGCATCGATGGTGACAGAGCCTGTTTTCGTTCCGGCTGAACCGAATCCGGAAGAGACGGAGCCGGTGCCATCGTCAATCTATGAGACGGAGGAGACGATTTCGGAAGCAACCGCTGAGACGGCAGCAGAACCGGAGCTGATTGAAACGCCGTCTCCCGTGCCGGCTGACATACCAGTTGAAAACACTCCACCGGTTGCCATATCCATGCCGGAAGAATCGATACCTTCGGAATCGGCGACTGCCGAGGAAGCTCTCCCTGTCATCGTCGGCAACTGGGACGCACGAATCCAGAAACGGTTGGAAACCTATTTCGGACGGCTGCGGGACTGTCTCTTATACACATCTCCGAGCCCACGAGACCTCTCTACATCTCG
>USLV01000148.1 GCA_900555705.1 uncultured Oscillospiraceae bacterium
AAGGGTTCGGCTGTTCGCCGATTAAAGTGGTACGCGAGCTGGGTTCAGAACGTCGTGAGACAGTTCGGTCCCTATCTGTCGTGGGCGCAGGATATTTGAGAGGCTCTGTCCTTAGTACGAGAGGACCGGGATGGACGCACCTCTGGTGCACCAGTTGTCACGCCAGTGGCACAGCTGGACAGCTACGTGCGGAACGGATAAACGCTGAAAGCATCTAAGCGTGAAGCCGGCCTCAAGATAAGATATCCCACTGAGTAATCAGGTAAGGTCCCAGGAAGACTACCTGGTAGATAGGCTGCGAGTGTAAGTATGGTGACATATTGAGCTAGGCAGTACTAATAGACCGAGGGCTTGACCTAAGGTTTCGAGGATGCGAGGAATCACTTTTGAGAGGCTGAGGAGAAGGAGATGCGGATCTTCAGCTGAGGGAAGGCGAAAAGCTTTTGCTTCGAAGGAGTTTTATTCAGTTTTCAGGGCACAGACCTGAAAACAGTTCAGGGCATAGGCCTGAGAAGAGTAGTCGGTGCCGATGGCGGTGAGGGTACACCCGTTCCCATCCCGAACACGGAAGTTAAGCTCACGAGTGCAGACAATACTTGGCTGGAAGCGGCCCGGGAAGATATGGCGGTGCCGACATACTTTTCACCCTCTAGAGCAGTCCACGAAGGGACTGCTCCTTTTTTATTTCCCGCTTAATCTTCCTCGTTGTTGACTGAAAGTTGCGGAGCATTAGGAATGTACCAGCGGGCACTGCTCTCTGGACGCTTCCTGGAGGTTTGTCCTATGGCTACGGTATTGCTGATCCTTATTTACATTGCTTTTATCGGACTGGGGATTCCGGATTCCCTGTTCGGTGCTGCCTGGCCGGCGATTTATCCGGAGCTGAATCTGCCGATCGCGTCGGCAAGCTATGTCACACTGCTGATTTCCGGCAGCACGGTGCTCTCGAGCCTGTTCAGCGCCCGTCTGATCCAGCGACTCGGAACCGGTTGGGTGACAGTGATCAGCACGTTGATGACAGCTATGGCACTGCTGGGATTCTCCTTTTCCGGCGGGATGCTCTGGTTCTGTCTTTTGGCGATTCCGCTCGGACTTGGTGCGGGAACAATTGATGTGGCGTTGAACAATTATGTAGCACTGCATTATCGAGCGACGCAAATGAATTTTCTCCACTGCTTCTATGGCGTGGGGGTAACACTGAGTCCCTATCTGATGTCTTTGGCGCTTTCGGACGGCGCGGATTGGCGCGGGGGCTATCGTACTGTCTCCTGGTTACAATTGGGGATTGCGGTCATTACCGTACTGGCGCTGCCGTTCTGGGGACGTGTGCAGGGCACAGAGGAGACGACAGACGTGCCGGCCCGTGTGCTCAGCTTGCGGCAGATAGGGCGGATGCCGGCGGTACGGACGGTCTGGCTGGTCTTCATCGGCTCCTGTGCTATCGAATATATCTGCGGTGTCTGGGGTAGCACCTTCCTGGTAAACAGTAAGGCGCTGCCGGTGGAGAAAGCGGCCGAGGTCATGACTTTCTACTATCTCGGTATGACGTTGGGGCGATTTCTCGCCGGAGTGCTGGCAAATCGTATGGCGGCATGGCGGCTGATTCAGGTGGGACAGGGACTGACGCTGGGGGCTATTCTCCTGCTTTTGACCCCGTTGCCCGCTGTTACAGCGGGGATAGCGCTCTTTTTGATTGGCGTTGGTAACGGGCCGTTGTTCCCGAATCTCACCTATCTCACACCGCAAAATTTTGGGCGGGATATTTCGCAATCGGTGATGGGGACGCAGATGGCCGCCAGCTATGTCGGGATTCTGTTGGCGCCGCTGCTTTTTGGAATCCTGGCTCAGCAGATCGACATCGGCCTCTTCCCGTGGTTCCTGCTGGCAATGTTTGTGCTCATGGCGGGGGCAACGAGACATCTGCTTCGCTTACTCTCGGTAGACAAGGGTAACGCGCCTGACGGCGGCTGAAATTGCCGCGAACAGTGTTCCCGTGTTCGGTAGGCGTTAGCTGAGTAAAGAGGGGAACGCAGTCGGGGAGCTGTTCCTCTTCGAAAAACCGTTGTTTCTTCTTGTTTAACGAGAGTGCTGAAAAGGGATGGATTCTGGAGTGATATAGAACAAAAACATGCCCTTTAATATACAACATGTATATTAAAGGGCATGTTTTACATTTCGAGGGATAGGAGACAGGGGCTTTTGCCGTTTCTCCTGTCTCGTCCTGGTATGTTGCAGATTTCGCGGGGGATGTATTGCAATATAGAGACCTCTTTCCTCGTTGTTCGCGCAATCGCCGTTACAGGGGAGGAAGCCGAATCTGTCAGTGGTTTTTTACAGCGCGGCGGCAGAGACGAATGGTGACCAGCAGCAGAATCGGGAAGATGCCCGCAGCGAGCAGCCCCCATTTGAGCTGGTTATCGAGCAGACCGGAGACCATGCCGACGACGGTCGGACCGGAGGAACAGCCAAGGTCGCCCGCCAGCGCCAGCAGCGCGAACATCGCAGTCCCTCCCTTCGGGCAGTTGGCAGAGGCAACACTGAAGGTGCCGGGCCAGAGCAGGCCGACCGAAAGACCGCACAGCGCACAGCCGGCGAGTGACAGCAGCGGCCAGGGAGAGAAAGCAGCGAGCAGATAGCTGAGGATGCAGAGCAGGCCGCTGAGCTCGAGCAGCCGCATCAGATTGATGCGTTCGCTGTAACGGGCGTGAAGTGCGCGTGCGGTGCCCATCAGAACGGCGAACAGGCAGGGACCGGCGAGGTCGCCGATCGCCTTGGAGACACCGAGGCCGCTTTCCGCGAAAGCGGAGGCCCATTGGCTCATGGACAGCTCAGAGGCGCCCGAGCAGACCATCATCAGCGCAAAGATCCAGAAGAGACGTGAGTGGAAAAGTTCCCGCAGCGACATGCCCTCGCCATCCTCAACCAGTTTGTTCAGCGGTACAAAGAGAAAATAGACGGCGTTCAGCAGCGGAACCAGTGCCCACAGCAAGGTCAGCATCCGCCAGCTGCTGATGCCGACAGTCGCGAAAAACAGGGTTGACAACAGCACGACCAGCACAGAGCCCCAGCAATAGAATGAGTGCAACAGGCTCATGGCGGCGGATTTCCGCTCGGTCGGGCAGGCCTCGACGATCGGGCTGATCAGCACCTCGATCAGACCGCCGCCGATTGCATACAGCACCACGGCGCAGAGCAGCCCGGCAAAGGGGCTCGGGAACCATTCGGGGAACACACCGAGCCCGATGAGTCCACCACCAGCGCAGAGATGAGCCGCCACAATCGGGATACGATAGCCGATGCGATCGATGAACTTGGCGGAGACCAGGTCCACCAGAAGCTGGATGCCAAAATTCAACGTGACCAGCAGGGTGATCTGTTCCAGCGGGATATGGTAGGTGGTTTGCAGTGTCAGAAACAGCAGCGGTGCCAGATTGTTGACAATGGCCTGGGTGATATAGCCCAGATAACTGGCACGGAGGGTATGACGATAGTTTTGACGCATAGGACCGACTCCTTTATCGTGGGTTCAGGCGTCCCTCTGCGGGGAGGAACGAACCAATAGAGATTATCTTCCCAGTTCTCCTCAGATTCAATAGACGATATCGCCAATTGATGGTATAATCTTCTCGAAATCCCGATTTTCGACAGGAGGGACACAGGATGTACGCAGATGAGATGCCGCTGGGAGCGGACGGGCAGGAGCAGGTCAGGCACGGCTCGCCGCATTTTCCGGTGCAATATTATGTGGACGAGCTTTATCGTTTTCAGGAGCGGCGTGTTCCGCTCCATTGGCATACCGAGCTGGAATTTTTCGTCGCCTCCGGCGGTGCGGTTCGGATACAGGTGGGCAACGCCGCCCTCACCCTGGAGGACGGCTGGGGGATTTTCCTCAACGCCAACATCCTGCACAGCTTTCGACAGCAGCAGGAGGAGGCACGCTGTGCCTGTCCCAATGTGGTGTTTTCGGACGAGCTGATCGCGCCGTCCGGCAGTCGGATCCACGAGGCCTATATCCGGCCGATCATCTGGAATGAGGCGATCCCTTATGTGGTGTTGCGGCCGGACACGCCGTGGCAGAACGAGATGCTGGCACATCTGTACCGCGTCTTTGCGCTTTTGCAGGCCTATGGACCGGAGGGGGCCTATGGGGCGCATCCGGTTCTGCTGTACGATGGGGAGATACCGAAGGGCGACTGCTTTGAGATGCAGGTACAGCGGGAGCTGAGCGCGGCCTGGCAGCTGCTCTACTGCCATCTGGAGGAGGTACCGTCCATCCCGGTGGTGCGGCATGCGCATCAATCGCAGCTCCGGATGCAGAAGATGCTGGAATTTATCCGGACAAGCTATGCGTCGCCGGTGACGCTCGGCGAGATCGCGGCTGCCGCCAACATCAGCAAAAGCGAGGCCGCCCGCTGTTTCCAGGCACATATGGGACTGTCGCCGGTGCGCTATCTCTTGCA
>USLV01000149.1 GCA_900555705.1 uncultured Oscillospiraceae bacterium
GCATACGATATGTAGAGAGGTCTCGTGGGCTCGGAGATGTGTATAAGAGACAGATCGCAGGCGGGGCCTCGGGCACGCGCTGATGGAGGCGGCCAAGGAGCAGGCTGTACGCGAAAACCGACGCGCCGTCATTCTCGAGACGCAGTCCTGCAACGTCAACGCCATTGGCTTTTATCTTCACGAGGGCTTCACACTGATTGGACTCGACACCTGCTGCTACAGCAACGAGGATATCCGCCGCCGGGAGGTTCGTTTCGAGCTCGGCTGGTTCCCGGGTTGAGAGATCTGGATTTTTTCGACGATATTCTTGCCTTCCGGGCAGGTTTGTGCTACAATAGATCAAAAATCGAATAGCAGTTCCATCCAATACGGTTCGAACAGCTGCGGCTCAGTAGACGAACAGGGAAGCCGGTGGAAATCCGGCACAACCGCCATTACTGTGAATGCGGACGCGGGGGCAGACGCCATTGGAGATTCTCCGAGAAGGCGCTCCCGCCGGGGCAGCCGTCCCAGCGCATGAGTCAGGAGACCTGCCGTATTGTGTATCCGGTGACCACCGCTTGGGCGAGGGAGCAGTGCAACCGATTGGATCGAAGCATCGCCGGACGAATGGTTGTCTTTCGGCGGACTTTGGTTCGTCTGTTGCGCCTTTCTCACGTCGTGAGGAAGGCGTTTTTTGTCTGTCGGGATGGACTGTTTCCGACGATTTTCCATCCATGACAAAAAGGAGCGTATTGTGATGAAAATTTCTTTTGGCCGATCGGCCGCCCTGCTGTGTGCCCTGCTGGTGCTGTTTGCACTGCCGTTTTCCGCAGCCGCACGCCCGGATGACACCGTCGAATGGGGCAGTTTCCGCGGAACCGGCGGCAGCGCGGTTGTGGACACAGACACACCGCTGGACACGGCGCAGCAGCAGTGGGCGTTCGCGCTCAAGGGTGCGGCCGAATGGGACAAGGCCGTCTCGGATCCTCTGATGGTGAACGGGCAGATCTATATCGCGGTCGGCAGCGAGCTGCTGGTCATCAGCCGATCCGGCGAGCTCGCCGGAAAAGAATCCCTTGCCGCGCCGATTGATTACACCTGTCGACCGCTCTACAGCGACGGCAACATCCTCGTGCCGCTGTCCGGCGGACGAGTCCAGGCGCTCGCGGCGGATTCGCTGGAAACCGTCTGGATCACCGAGTCTTTGCCGGAACACGATGGACTCGCTCATCAGTCGCTCAGCACCCTCGTCGAGTCGGACGGCTACGTCTACTTCGGCACCGCCTGCGCCGATTGGACCACCAGCTATTATGGCCTCTTTCTCTGTGTCGAAGCTGCGACCGGCGACATCGTCTGGCAGCATGAAAACACCGAAGCAGGCTACTACTGGAGCGGTGCGGCCATTCTGAACGGCGCGGCGCTTGTGGCTGGGGACGACGGCGTGCTGACCGCGCTGGATGCGCGTACCGGTGCGGTGCTCGACCGTTTGCAGCTCGGCGCGCCGGTACGTGCCACCACCGTTTCGGACGGCGCCCACGCGCTGGTTGTCTCCACAGACGGCCGACTGCACCGGGTGACCGTCGGACAGGACGGTCATCTCGGCGAGCACAGAAGCGTTGCTTTCGCCTCGAGCAGCACCGGCACGCCTGCCGTCCATGACGGCAAGGCATATGTCGGCGGCGCGCAGGCGGACTACACCGGCGTATTCTGCGTCATTGATCTGTCGAAGATGGCCGTGGAGCAGACAGCTTCCCTTTCGGCGGACGTCAAATCCGCGCCGCTGCTCTCGACCGCGCACGTGGGTGGTGTCGCCGCCTACTTCACCTCGAACACCCTGCCTGGCGGTATCCACGTGCTACGATCGGGCGCTGCGGAAGCGGCGTTGCTCTTCAGCCCGGAGACCGCGGATCAGAACTACTGCATGACCAGCATCATGGCCGGGCCGGACGGCACCCTTTATTACACCAATGATTCCGGCAAGCTGTTTGCTGTATCCGGCAGCGGTGCCGGCGGTGAACAAAACACGACGGTATCCTCTTCTGAAACAACGGTCGCTTCCGTCAATGTGTCGGAAACCAGTCCGGCTGCTACAGAGACAACTCCTTCCGAGCCGACAACCGGTGAAACCGATTCTCTTTTCTTCTGGCTGACGCTGACAGCCGGTTCTGCGGCAGCCCTGCTGCTGACGCGGCGCAGCTGTCACAGAAACTGATTTTTAAACTGGAGGAACCCACGCTATGAAACAACGTATCCTCGGATGCCTGCTGACACTGCTTCTGCTCCTGACGGCAGGTTGTTCCCGACCGGAAGGGCAGCCGATTTCTCCGGGTTCTTCCGAAGTGATTACCCATGGTACCGAGCACACCGACGGAACAGCGTCGGTGACAGCCGATTCGGCAACGGAAACTGCCGCCATTCCCTCAGCCGAGGAATCCGGTTCCCCCTCTCCATCGGCTGCCACCAGCCTGTCTCCGACGACGTCGGAGACGACTGCACCTTCCTTCAATGCTCCCCCCGCGACAACCTTGCCGACAACAGCGTCTTCGACTGCTCCCACTGTTGACCTCCATCACGTCACCATCACCCTTTCGGTCGACTGCCGCCGGGCGGTGGAGCAGGGCAATCGGGTGGCACAGGCAGTTGCGCCGGACGGCGTGCTGCTCGCCGAAACCCGCCTGACGTTGGACAGGAACGCGACCGCCTACGACGCGCTGAAGGCCAGTGGATTGGTGATCGGCGCACGAACGGGCGCCTTCGGCGCCTATGTCTACGCCATCCAGTCGCTGGCCGAGAAGGCCTGCGGCGGCGAGAGCGGCTGGCTCTATCAGGTCAACGGCGAGGTGATGAGCACCGGCAGCAGCAGCTACCGTTTACAGGATGGAGATGTTGTACGCTGGGTCTATACCTGTGACGGCGGCAAGGATGTGTGAGCAGATGACGCGTCCTCTCTTTTCCCACTGCCACCCGGCGGTGCTGTTTCTCTATTTCTTCGGCGCGGCTGCGCTCGCCATGTGTACGACAAATCCGCTTTTTGTTGCCGTGTCGCTGCTCTGCGGCGCGGGTTATCGCTTCTTTCTCGCCGGGGGACGATGGATGCTGAAGAGTTTGCTTTTCTCACTGCCGGCGCTGCTGCTGATCGCGGGCTTCAACGCTCTTTCCGGCGGACTCGGGCTGACGGTGCTCTTTTATCTCGGGGAGACGCCGGTCACGGCGGAATCCCTGTGCTATGGCCTCTGTATGGGCGGTATGCTGCTCAGCGTCCTGCAATGGTTCGCCTGTTATCAGGCAGCCGCGGGCAGCGACAAGCTGCTCAGCCTTTTTGGCCGGTTCCTGCCCACACTCTCCCTGATGCTCTCGATGATCTGCCGCTATATTCCCGACACCTTCCGCATGGCGAGGGAGATTCGGACGGCCCAGACCGCACTGCTCGGCGCGGAACCGCCGGGCTTCCGTGCGCGTCTTCGCCGGGCCGCCCGTCTCTCCTCCGTTCTGGTCGGCTGGAGTCTCGAAAATGCGCTGGAAACCGCCCGGGCGATGCAGGCGAAGGGCTATGCAGCCGGGCGGCGCACCCGTTATGACCAGGAACGGCTGTCGCGCGGGGACGCGGCGCTGTTTCTATTGCTCTTCGTTCTGTTGCTGGCGAGCGGCTATGCCGTTCTGGTGCCCGCCGCCGCCTTCTCCTTCTATCCGCTGCTGACACTGCCGACAGGCGGCTGGTGGTGTCTGCCCTATGCGCTGTTTTTGCTCTTGCCGCTTTTTCTGGAAGGGAGGGATTGGCTGCGATGCCGGAGATAGTTCTGGATCATGTTGGCTTCACCTATCCGGGCGAGGCGTCGCCCGCGCTGCGGGACGTGACGCTTTCGGTGGAACCGGGAGCGTTTCTCCTGCTCTGCGGCCCAAGCGGCAGCGGCAAGTCGACGCTGTTGCACTGCCTCAAGCGGGAGACTGCTCCACATGGGGAGATGCAGGGACGCATACTGCTGCGCGGACAGCCACGCGACGAGGCGCCGCCGCTGCTCACAGGGCTGGTCGCCCAGCATCCGGACAACCAGCTCGTGATGGACACCGTTCGCCACGAGCTGGCCTTTGGCCTCGAGAACCAGGGGCTCCCTCCCGCTGTCATTCGCCGCCGTATGGCCGAAATCGCAGCCTTTTTCGGAATCGACGACTGGATCGACCGGAAGGTTTCGGCGCTCTCCGGCGGCCAGCGACAGATTCTGAATCTTGCCTCGGTCATGGCGATGCAGCCTGCTATCCTGTTGCTCGACGAGCCGACCGCCCAGCTTGATCCGATCGCGGCCCGGGCGTTTTTACAGATGCTCGGCCGGGTACACGGTGAGCTCGGCGTCACGATTCTGCTCTCCGAGCATCGGCTGGAGGATGCGCTGCCGATGGCCGATCGCGCTGTGCTGCTGCGGGACGGCCGGTTTAC
>USLV01000150.1 GCA_900555705.1 uncultured Oscillospiraceae bacterium
CCGCCGCAACAGCCGCTGCGGCAGCCGCGGCCTCGCGATCCGCCTGCTCCATCATGGAACGATAGTAGTCACTTTCCTGATCGACGCCGTCCGCCCCCTCGAGCGTGACCTTCAGCCGCCGTCCGAAGAGCGAAAGCAGCAGCGTCTCGGTCAGCTTGTCGATCTTCATAGCAAGTAGCATATCCCGGCCGCCGTTCGGCAGCCGAATGGTCAATTCCTCCTCTGCCAGCACACAGGAAGCGCCGTCGAAATAGCCGTTTACAGCTGTGTGTTTGCTGCGGAGCAGCTCCACAATCGTCGGGAAACAGGCTTCCCGCAGCGAATCCGCCGGGAAATGCGGGATCAGCTCGACCGCCGATATACCGAGCGCGCCCGCAATCGAACGCTCACAGTCGCGCAGGCTCTCATATTCCACAAACTGCGGCAGCCGCAGCTCCACCTGCAGCAGCGTGCGGGCGGCATTCAGCCGCAGTCCCGCAACCTCCGCCTCGCCGAACAAGGAGAGCAGCCGCTCATTTGTCATATTCTGTTGAAATACCGTCCGAAACCGGGGGTTGCTCATGCCTTGTCCAACCTCTTTCATAACAGCGCTACTTCGCGCATCAATTCCTCCACCGCATCCGCCTCGGAAACTGTGCGGATGACCTCGCCCTTTTTGAAGATAACCGCTTTCCCCTGCCCGCCCGCGAGGCCGATATCCGCCTCACGCGCCTCGCCGGGACCGTTGACAACACAACCCATCACCGCAACGGTGATCGGCTTTTGGATGTCGCGCAGCCGACGCTCCACCTCGGATGCGATCGCAATCAGGTCGATGCCGGTGCGACCGCAGGTCGGACAGGAGATCAGCGTCGGCCGACCGGCGCGCAGGCCCAGCGCCTGCAGCAGGTCAAGCCCCGCTTCCACTTCGCGGACGGGATCGTCGGTCAGCGAGACACGGATGGTGTCACCAATCCCCCGGGCGAGCAGGCCGCCGATCCCGGCGGCGGATTTGAGCAGTCCCATCCGGGCGGTGCCCGCCTCGGTCACCCCCACATGCAGCGGATAGTCGCAGCAGGCGGCGGTCAGCTCATAGGCCTCGCTCATCACGGCAACATTCGAGGATTTGATGGACAAAATAATATCGGTGAAATCGTATTTTTCAAGCAGGCCCGCATGGAACATCGCGCTGTCGCGCATCGCCTCCGCCGTCGGATGGCCGTATTTTGCGAGAATCTCCCTTTCAAGCGAACCGCTGTTGACCCCGATCCGGATCGGGATGGCGCGACGGCGGCACTCATCCGCCACCGCCCTGACATGGCTCTCATCCCCGATATTGCCCGGATTGATGCGGATTTTGTCGACACCGGCCGCTGCCGATTCCAGCGCCAGCCGGTAGTCGAAATGGATATCCGCGACGATCGGAATCGAAACCGCCTCCTTCAGTGCCGGGATCAGCCCGACCGCCTCCCGGTCGGGTATCGAGACCCGCAGGATCTCGCAGCCTGCCGCCGCGAGCGCTTTGGCCTGTGCGACGTTGCCGGCCACATCGTGGGCGGGCACATTCAGCATCGACTGCACGGAAATCGGACTCTCTCCCCCAACCGGTACCCGCCCGACCCGGACGGTTTTGCAGACACGGCGTTTCATCCTCGTCCTCATCCTTTCTCAAAAGCGTCGGCGGCTCAACCGCCGAACAGCTTGGAAATATCGCCGAAGGTCACGAGCAGCATCAGCAGCATCAGCAGGATCAGGCCGATAAAATGCACCATGCCCTCGTATTTGGCGGGCACCCGCCGCCGGGTGATTCCCTCGAAAATCAGGAATATCAGCCGCCCGCCGTCCAGCGCGGGCAACGGCAGCAGGTTGAAGATCCCGACATTGACCGTAATCATGGTCACGAGCAGCAACAGACTGCGAATCCCGGCCATCCGATCGACATCCGTCACCGCCTGTTCCACCGCGTCGCCGATCACATCCACCGTGCCGACCGGACCGGACAGATCGTTGAGGCCGTATTTCCCGGTGATGATATCGCCGAGGCTGCGCCAGATCATCAGGCCGAGCGAATACTCGTTTTTGAGCGAATGGGTCAGCGTATTCAGGAAGGTGCGCTCCTGGCCGAGCAGCACAAAGTCATATTGCAGATACCGTGTGCCGTCCTCCGTTGTCTTCAGCTCGAACGCAACGTCCGAAAGTTCCACCTTTTTCCGTTCGCCGTCGACCGTGCGCTTGACCACCATGTCAAAGACGCCGTCCTCGTCGCTCTGCAGCGCCATCATCATATCGAAATCCGCAGTCACCACCCGGCGGCCGTTGATCCGGATAATCTCGTCGCCCGGGCGCAGGCCGGTCTGGTAGCTGCGCGCCGTCTCCGGAAGCTGGGCAATCGTCGTGGTTGAAAAGAGCACCTCGCCGCTGCTCTGCGGCGCGACGCAGAAGCCGTAATAGCCGAGCAGCAACACGAAGCCGAGCAGCAGGTTCATCACCGCGCCCGCCACCGTGATCAAGATACGCTGCCAGACCTTTTTCGCAGCAAAGGAGCGTGGATTCAGCGCCGGCGCCGTTTGCTCAACGGGCAGTTCTTCCGCCTCCGCCGGATCGCCGTCATTCCCGGCCTTGCCGCTGCCGCCGAGCGCACGGGGCATCTCGGTCTCCGGGTCCTCGCCCTCCATCGCGCAGAAACCGCCGATGGGAAACAGGCGCAGGGTATAGACTGTCTCCTTCTTGCCGAACTGGAGCAGCTTCGGCCCCATGCCCATCGCAAATTCATTGACCTTGACACCGGTCAGCTTGGCCACGATAAAGTGGCCGAACTCATGCACCAAAATGATGATGCCGAATACCAGCAGCGCCGCCAGAATTTTGCCAATGGTCATCAAGATTTCCATGTATTCACCTCATGTCCGTCAGATTGCCGCCATGGTTTCGCGGCGCGCCTCCGCGTCTGTCGCGAGGATATCCGAAAGTCCACCGTCAACCGGCAGTGTCCGCCGCAGCGGCGCTGCGGCCAACCGGGTGATATCGCCAAACCCGATTTTTCCCTCGAGAAACAGCGCAACCGCCTGCTCGTTCGCCGCGTTGACAGCAGCGGGATAGAGTCCGCCTCGGCGAATCGCCTCCCGGCAGACGCCCATGGCTGGGAATGCCTCGTCGTCCGGCGCAAAAAAGGTCAGCTTCCCCACTTCCGCGAGACTGAGCTGCGGGACCGGCGAGGAAACCCGCTCCGGCCAGGTCAGCGCATATTGGATCGGGATGCGCATGTCGGGCACCCCCAGCTGGGCGAGCACCGAATGGTCATCGTATTCAACGAGGGAGTGCACCACACTTTCGCGGTGCACCACAATATCAATGCGCTCCGGCGGCATATCGAACAGCCACCGCGCCTCGATCAGCTCGAGTCCTTTGTTCATCATGGTCGCCGAGTCGATCGTAATCTTCGCACCCATGCTCCAGTTCGGATGGCGCAGCGCATCGGCCGGGGTCATCCGCTCCAGCTCCGCAGCCGATCGCCCGAAAAACGGGCCGCCTGAGGCGGTCAGAATCAGGCGGTTCAGCGCCCGGTTGGGCGGCATCCCCTGCAAGCACTGGAAAATCGCGGAATGCTCACTGTCCACCGGCAGCAACCGGACGCCGCGATCCCGGACCGCTCGCATTACCAGCTCGCCGCCTGCTACCAGCGTCTCCTTGTTCGCGAGGGCGACGTCGTGTCCCGCCTCAACAGCGGCCAGCGTCGGCCGCAGTCCCACCATTCCAACCACAGCGTTGACCACCATATCGGCGTCCATCGCCGCCAGCTCACAGAGTCCCTCTATCCCCGAGAGCACCCGAATCGGCAGATCGGCCAGCCGCACCCGCAGGTCGGCCGCCGCCCGCTCCTCTACCATCGCCACCGCCGCAGGACGATAGCGGCGCGCCTGCGCCTCCATCTCCTCCACGCTGCGGTTGGCGGCAAGCGCTGTCACCGGATAGCCGCAGGCCTCCGCGACTTCCAGCGTCTGACGCCCGATGGAGCCGGTGCTGCCGAGCAGCACCAGTTGTTTTTTCACCTGTAAACTCTGCATAGTGCGGCCTCCTCAATAGACAAGCGGCCAGTTCAGCAGCGTCAGATACAGAACCGGCGCTGTGAGAATCAGGCTGTCGAACCGGTCCATGACGCCTCCGTGACCCGGGAAAATCTTGCCGTAGTCCTTGACGTCGTGTTGTCGCTTGATGATCGAGGCGAAGAGGTCGCCGATCACCGAGAGCGGCGCACAGACCAGCGCGACCAGCGCGATCTGCCAGAGCGATACCGCCATATCCACGAGAAACAGCCGCTCATAGAGAAAGCCCGCGAGCACGCTGCACCCAACCGATACAACGATACCGCCGACCTGTCTCTTATACACATCTGACGCTGCCGACGAAGCTAGAA
>USLV01000151.1 GCA_900555705.1 uncultured Oscillospiraceae bacterium
GATCTACACTTCTAGCTTCGTCGGCAGCGTCAGATGTGTATAAGAGACAGCTTCTCCTCCACCGAATACGGCGGCTCCACCATCACCCAGCAGCTCATCAAGGTGATGACCCAGGAGGACGACCACAAAATCGAGCGGAAAATTACCGAGATCATGCGCGCCATCTATATGGAGCGCAACTGCGGCTATTCAAAAGACGACATTCTGGAGGCCTATCTCAACGTGCTGCCGCTGAGCAGCAATATCGAGGGGGTCGGCGCCGCCGCCAACTATTATTTCGGCAAGGATATAAAGGATCTCAGCCTCGCCCAGTGCGCGGCCATCGCGGGTATCACACAGAACCCCTCCCGCTTCAATCCCTATACCCACCCCGAAAATCTTCGCCGCCGTCAGGAGACTGTGCTCTTCAAGATGCATCAGCTCGGCTTCATCACCGACGACGAATACATCCAGGCCTCCAACGAGGAGCTGGTATTCCAGAACAGCGCCCGTCGCGTCGCGGTGCAGGACTACTATGTCGACCTGCTGATCGAGGATATCGCCGCCGATCTGATGGAACAGTACGGCTATTCCTACAGCTACGCCATCCGCATGGTCTACTACGGCGGCCTGCGCATCTATTCCCATGAACAGCCGGAGCTCCAGGCCAGGGTCGAGGCCATCTATGCGGACGACGCGAACTTCCCGACCAAGATCGAGACCGACAAGCAGGATCCACAGGGTGCGATCTTCATCATGGACTATGAAGGCCACACGGTTGCGACTGCGGGTGGCCGCGGCGAAAAGACCGCCAACCGGGTCAATAATCGCTCCACCACCTCGGTTCGGCAGCCCGGCTCCGCCATGAAGCCGATCGCGGTCTATGCCCCGGCCATCAGCAACAATCTTGTACATTTCTCCTCGCTCGTGCCGGACGCGCCGATCACGCTGCCCAACGGCTCGAAATGGCCGCCCAACTACGGCTCGAGCAGGCCGGCCGACCGCGGCCTGACCACCGTCACCTATGCGCTGCAGCGCTCGTTCAACACCGTCCCGGCCCAGCTGCTCAAACAGCTCACTCCGGAGCGCAGCTATACCTTCCTGACCGAAAATCTCCAGATGACGACGCTGGTCTCGCAGGATATCGATTATGCGCCGCTGGCGCTCGGCGGTCTCACCTATGGTGTCAGCTGCCGTGAGATGGCCGCCGCTTATCAGGTGTTTGGCAACGGCGGCTATTACCACAAGCCCTTCACCTATGAACGGGTGACAGCGGACGGCAAGACACTTCTCGAGGATACCTACAGCCCCATCCGCGCGCTCGACGAAAATTCCGCCTACGTGATGAATCGGCTGCTGCAGCGGGTTGTCCGCGGCGGTACCGCCGGCAGCATCTCCGGAAGCTGGGGGAGCGGCTGGGAGGTCTATGCCAAGACCGGTACGACCGGCGGAAGCTCCCGCAGCGGCGAATACAACGTGTATTTTGCGGGCGGTACACCACAATACGTCGCCGCCTCCTGGTTTGGCTATGATTATGACAAATCGCTGAGCAGCCGCCAGACCGGCTATGCCATGAGCCTCTGGAACAAGGCGATGCTCGCCATTCGCGACAACAATCTCGAGAACAAACAGTTCACGCTGAAGGGTACCACCGAGGAGCACACCTTCTGTTCCGCGACCGGCCTGTTGGTCGGCCCGGAGAACAACTGTCCCTCGACGCTGGTCGGTGTCTATAAGCCGGACAATGTTCCCGGCAATTGCACCACCCATCTCAAAAATCCCGGAACAGGTGACCCTGCCGCCGGTACCCCCAGCACAGCAGCAGCCGAATGATACCCGCCCCGCTTTCCCGGATCAAACAGCGTCCCCGCCGAACGATCTTCGCTCGGCGGGGATGTTTTTGCAGCAGCTCCCATGCAAGTCACTTGACAGCACCCCCCCGCATATTGTATACTAATATTCCGTCGGCAGCAGCCGACTCTCTATCCGGGTGTGGCGCAGTTGGTAGCGCGGGTGGTTTGGGAGTGCCGTGGCTGTATCCGGGTCGGGTAAAGCTGAAACGCCGGAAAGCCTTGCAACAACTGCGTTTGCGGGATTTTCCCCATCGGCCAAACCGGGCAGAAAAACCGCTTTGACCACATGAATGACCACAGACAGAAAAATATTTCAATCGCACAAGTTTCGTGCTATAATAGACGAAAATCAAATATCCGGGTGTAGCGAAGGTGGTATCGCGCTTGATTTGGGTTCAAGAGACCGGGCGTTCGAGTCGCCCCACTCGGACCAAGAAAAACGGCTGTTTTCTAACGAAAACGCCGTTTTTCTTTGCTTTTTTGAAGCTTATTATACAAAATAGATTTTCCTGACCACAAATTACTGTTTTGACAATTAAATTTCGGCTGATCATGCAAATTTCCTGCAGCCAATGGTAACGACTTTCTTTACCGATGTTGAAGTTATATCCTTTGTCACGTATAATGGTTAACGAACTTTAACGAAAGAGGTTCGTGAAATGTCAAAACACCAAGTAATGATAGATAGCGGCAAATGTGTCGGCTGCGGTAAGTGTGCGGAGGTATGTGTTGCGCACAATTTGACCATAGAAGATAGAAAGGTAAGGGCCATACTGGATGACTGTGTCCTGTGCGGGCAATGTACGGCAATTTGCCCCAGAGAGGCCATCTCCATCAGCGGATATGATGCGGCGCAGATCCGTATGAGGAGGGATATTCGGCTGAATCCTGATGATGTGCTGGATGTGATCCGATCTCGGAGAAGTATACGGCGCTTTCAGAAGAAAAAGGTCCCAACTGAGGTGATCGAACAGATCTTGGAGGCTGGCAGGCTCACCCACACGGCCAAGAATATGCAGGATGTCTCCTTTGTTGTGCTGGAGCAAGAGAAAGATACCATTGAGGCTATGGCGGTCGGCCTGTTCAGAAAGATAAAGCCCCTGGCGAATCTACTCAGTCCGATGGCAAGGAATAACGAAATTGACGAACATTTTTTCTTTTTTCGTGCGCCAGTCGTAATCGTAGTCTTGGCAAAGGATAAGATAAATGGCCTTCTTGCCGCACAGAACATGGAGTTTGTTGCGGAGGCCAACGGCCTGGGTGTCCTGTTCAGCGGGTACTTTACATCAGCAGCCAATGTCTCGCGGAAGATTAAGAAGGCACTTCATGTGCCAGAGGGAAAGCGGGTCGCCATGACGCTGGTGCTGGGGTACCCGGATGTAAAATTCCTGCGATCTGTCCCACGCAAGGAATTAGATGCACGGTATATGTGAGGGCTTGCGTATGGAATTAGGTTGTACAGAGCGTCTGCAGAAGATCGTAGACGGGTTCCAGAACTGTAGTAGTGCGTTCACCGCCATTGGAGACCCCACGAGACAGAAGATCCTGCTTGTCCTACTGGAGAATGACCTGTCTGGAATCCGGGTGGGTGAGATCGCGGAAAAGGCACACCTGACCAGACCTTCGGTATCCCACCACCTGCAGATCCTGAAGGATGCCGGTATCGTGGCTATGCGTCGGGAGGGAACAAGGAATTATTACTATCTGAGCGAGGATGAGACCCAGTGGAAGGACCTGGCGGAATTGATCGACTTGATCTACGCCAGCGTCAAGTATATCCGCTGAACACCAAAAAACTGGGAGGAAAATGGAATGATCTTATATTTTTCGGGAACAGGAAACAGTGAATATGTCGCAAAGCGGATTGGGAAGGAAATCGGCGAGGAGGCGGCAGACCTCTTTGAAAAGCTCCGCAGTCGTGACTTCTCCTCGATGTATTCAGACAGACCCTGGGTCATCGTCGTTCCCACCTATGCGTGGCGGATCCCTCGCATCGTACAGGAGTGGCTGGAGCAGACTGAGCTGGCTGGGAGCCGGGACATCTATTTCGTAATGACCTGCGGCGGGAGTATCGGCAACGCGGGAAAGTATCTTAAAAAGCTGTGTGCCGCAAAGAAGCTGAATTACCGCGGGTGCGCTGGTATCACTATGCCGGAGAACTATATCGCGCTCTTTACGGCCCCTGAGCGGGAGGAGGCGCTGGCCACCATTGAGCGGGCGGAGGCTGTGATCGACCAGACCGCCCGGAAGATCAAGGCCGCAGAGCCCTTCCAGCAGCCGGAAATCACCGGCAAGGACCGGGTGAACAGTGGCATCGTCAATGACCTCTTCTACCCGCTGTATGTTCACGCTAAAAAGTTTTGTGTTACAGATGCGTGCATTTCCTGCGGGAAATGCGCGGCGGTCTGTCCCCTGAACAACATCAAGTTGGAGGACCGCAAGCCGGTGTGGGGCAAGAACTGTACCCACTGCCTGTCTCTTATACACATCTGACGCTGCCGACGAAGCTAGAAGTGTAGATC
>USLV01000152.1 GCA_900555705.1 uncultured Oscillospiraceae bacterium
ACGAGATGTAGAGAGGTCTCGTGGGCTCGGAGATGTGTATAAGAGACAGATGTTAATGGGGTGCAGACCACCGGTCAAAGCCGCCTTGCCCGGCATTGTGATATCCAGTTTCTCCTCCCGGAGACGACGCAGCTTCTGCTCACTCTGCAGCACGGTTTCCCGTTCGCTGAGCGCCTCTTCGACCTGCTTTTTCGTCTGGTTGATGAGCTGGCCCATCTGCGGCCGCTCTTCGGCAGACAGCCCGCCAAGCCCGCGCAGCAGCTCGGTGAACACACTCTTTTTGCCGAGCAGACGGACGCGGCATTCCTCCAGCTCCTTGAGCGTTTCAGCAGCCTGCAAATCGTGCAGTGCCTGTTCGCGCAGGGCTTCCAGTTTTTCCTTCATATCCTGTTCTTCCTTTCAAGAGAAAATAAAAAGGCTCCGTCCCCATACATAGGGACGAAGCCGGAAACTCCGCGGTACCACCCTGATTTTTGCCGGAAAGCAAACACTCTCTTGACTGGTAACGGTGTCTGCCGTCGGGGCCTACAGGATCAAGATCGTTCAGCCTCGCTGCTCCGGAGCGAACTTCAGCGTCTGCTTCCTGCGGGCCGCTTTCAGCCGACGGCGTCCCTCTCTGAGGCAGGATGTTGCAGTGCCTACTCTCTCCATCCAAGCGTTTCAATAGTTCTATTATAACTGTTTTTCAGAAAAAAGCAAGCCCGGTACAAAACTTTTTATCAGGGAAGTTTTTGCCGTAAATTGCCGTTTCCACTTGAGAAATCCGACAAATTATGTTACACTGGACAGGAGGGAAATATGGACAATACCAAACAGAGGAGGGGTAAGCCATGCAATCTTCAAAGTTGCCGCGTTATATGATACGGGCGCTGCTGTTTATCGCTGTTGCTATCGCGGCGGAATTGCTGATCTTCAATTTCCGCACCTATGAATCGCTCACATTTTCCAAGGTAAACTCTCTGGCAATAACCGATGGAAGTGGGGCGCCGCTGACAGTCGGACAGACTGTGGAGACGGACGGAAACGGGGCGATCTGTATCCTGCTGGAGGAGATCGACCAAACGGCTGACAATCTCTATCTGGATATCGCTTCCGCTGAAGACCCGACATCCCCGCTGACGGTGGTGCTTTCAGCACGGGACGAGGGGAACAACCAGTATTACAATCTGCCCGCTTTGCAGATCGAGCCGGCAAAGGAGAGCAGCCGGTATATCCGGCTCAACCTGAGCGGGAAGGCAAAAAGTCTGAAAATCACCGTGCGGGATATCACGGGCGATTCTTTACATATCGGTGATATCGGGCTGAATCGCTATCGCCCCCTGCAATTTTCCGTCACACGTCTGCTGATCCTTCTGCTCATTGTCTGCGGCTTGTATGCGCTTCGTCCAGGTTCTCAAATTTACCGGATCCCCTATTCTCCGAAGGAGCTGGTACAGCGGGTGGCAATTATTGGTGTGCTGGTGCTGCAAATGGGGGTTGCTGTCGAAGTGGCCTGCCAGGATCCGAACGATCTCGATCCACCCTGGCAGCATCATTACCAGTACCACGACCTGGCAGTGGCCATCTCCGAAGGCCATTTTCATCTGAACGCAGAGCCATCCGAGCAGCTGATTGCGATGGAGAATCCCTATGATTCCAATCAGCGGGGAGCGGAGAAGGTTGCCTACCTGTGGGACACCGCCTACTATAACGGTAAGTATTACTCCTATTTCGGCGTGTTGCCGGCGCTTGTGTATTATCTGCCCTACTATCTAATGACAGGGGAGGCGTTCCCGACCTATATCGGTATCCTGCTCAACACCGCTGCCATCCTGGTCGGCGTATGGGCGCTGCTTCACATCATCGTCAGGCGATACTATCCCAAAACCAGCGCAGGCGTGTTTCTCATACTGGAATGCCTGCTGCTTCTGGGCTGCGGTTTTCTGACGATTGTGGACTCTCCGAGTTTCTATACCATGCCGAAATCCATGGCGCTGGCACTCACCATATGGGGGCTTTACTGCTGGTTCCGCGCGATGGGGGACACATCGCACGATGGAACGGAAACAGGAGCGCTGCGCAACCGCTGGTTGGCCATTGGCGCGCTGTTAATGGCCCTTGTCTCGGCCTGTCGGCCGCAGATGCTGGTTGGGAGCTTCCTTCTGATCCCGCTGTTCTGGAGGCCGGTGAAAAGCAGGCTGACAGCCACACCGCGGAGAACCGGAGAGCTTTTGAAGAACCTGTTGAGCGTCGCCATCCCGTATGTACTGGTAGCGGCCTGCGTCATGTATTACAACGCCGCCCGTTTCGGTTCCCCCTTTGATTTCGGCGCCAATTATAACTTGACCACCAACGATATGACCCATCGCGGTTTCCATTTGGATCGGCTTCCCTTCGGCCTGTTTACCTATTTGCTCCAGCCGCCTGTCCTGATCGGAAAATTCCCGTTCCTGTCTACCGTCCGGGTTGCGACCGACTACCAGGGAACGACCATCTGGGAAGGCATGTACGGTGGCTTCCTGTGGTTCCATTTGATCTCGGCAGCATGGCTGTTCTTTGGAAATGTAAAGGATGTCTTAAAGCGCAACGGATTCCGTGCCTTTTGCCTGTTGTCTCTCATTCTGGGACTGGTGGTTGTCTGTGCGGATATTGAGATGGCCGGAATCCTGTCGCAGTATCTCTGTGATTTTGCCGTCTTCCTGACGCTGCCGTCGATCATCCTCGTTCTGAGCGGCTTCGATAAGCTCTCGACGGATCCGGAACTGGAACAGGGGCCGACCGCTGTGGTTTCCACCGCGAAACTGTTGACCAAATCACTGCTGGCGATCTTCCTGTTCACCATTGTCCTGCATGCGCTGTGGATGCTGGCGACCAATTCCTAAACAGGTATATTGAAAAGGCGGAAGCACAGTTATGCTTCCGCCTTTTCACATTTTAAAACCGCTCGATTCAATCGCTCACGGTCACAACACCTTTTTTGAGAATCACATTGGCATACACAGCATGCTCACCGGTTGCCACCACGGCATATGCCTGCCTGGCACGCTCATAAAATGCAAAGCGTTCAAGCTGTTCGAACCGGACGCCCGGCTCGTGCTGTTCGACAATAGCGCGATAGGTATCCCATATGATCGGAATTTCCGTATCGCCGCCGGAAAGCGCCATCAGCGACAGCGGAGCCTCCACATAGCGGTCGAGCGGCATCAGCGTCAGAATCGCATCCAACAGCGCGGGCACACCGTGTCCGTCACAGCGTACCAACCGTTTGGCACAGGATGCGGCAGGAAAATTGCCGTCCCCGATGACGATCTCGTCTCCATGCCCCATTTCCATCAGGATTTTCAACAGCTCAGGGGAGAGGATAGCAGGAATACGCTTAAGCAAGGGAACGGCCTCCTTCAGTATTCATAGAGTGGCTCAGCCTCAGCAAGAATCTCCGCAGCCTGCTGCATCAACAACTCTGCCGACGGACCAGCCAGCTGTCGAACTTTCTGCCAGTTATCGGCAAATTGCGGCGTGCGGTCGGTCATGTTGTGGCAATCTGTTCCAACCAGGTGCAGTCGCTGCTGTCGGATCAGCCCGACCAGACGGCGGCGCAACGATCCAAAATGTGCAAAAACAGCGAGATTACTCTGTAGCAGACAGCCGGCTTCAAGCAGTCGGTCGATGGTTCTGGTATCCTGTACAAGATGATGATAGCGCTCGATATGGGCGAGAATCGGCCGAATGCCGTATACATCTCCCAGACGTTCGAGCATCTCCAGATCCTTCTTTCCCAGCTCCGCCCCATGACAGAGTTCCACGAGCAGATACCGACTGCCGCCGATACAGAGGGGGGAGAGATCGGCATTGTTGAACAGGTATTCGCTGAGATATACCTCGCTTCCCAGATACAGGGACATGCCGGAAACTCTCTGGCCAACACCAGCCAGCGAAGAGACAGCCTCCTGCCGCCGCTCAAGGAAATCCGACAACGCTTCCCGTTGGGAATAATAGTGCGGTGTCAATACAACCGTATGGACACCCTGAGAAAGCAGCGAGGTCAGTAGCTGAACAGAGGTCTCCGGTGTGGCGGCGCCATCGTCGACGCCGGGAAGAACGTGTGTATGAATATCAATTGTTCCCATAGCCATATCCATAGCCATATCCGTAGTTATAGCGATAGGAACGATACCGTTTGCGTCGGCTGTCCACATCATTGAGAATCAGGCCAATGATCTTGGCATCCACCATCTGAAGTGACTCAACCGTCTGTCTGAGCTCGGTTGTAGTTGAGCGGTTCTCGCGAACAACCAGCACCACGCCATCGGAACTGTCTCTTATACACATCTCCGAGCCCAC
>USLV01000153.1 GCA_900555705.1 uncultured Oscillospiraceae bacterium
CATACGATATGTAGAGAGGTCTCGTGGGCTCGGAGATGTGTATAAGAGACAGCCTTTGGAATCCCCCCGGCGGTGCGCAGCCGGGAATGGGAGGGCGGAGACATGCACTCGCATCGTTTGTTCATAAAAAATTTACATTTTTATTTTTTTACTTATCCGTTAAAAAATTAACTGCCCAGTTAACGTTTTCACTTTTTCATGAAACCCCGCCCTCTGCTGCCTTCTATTGTCCGATAAAACGGCGGATGGGCATTTGATTTTCGCAATAAGACCTTATATAATGAGAAAGGAACCGGCCCTCCCTCTCCAAAGCAGGAGCCGATTCCTCACTGACCCAAACCGCCCCGAGGGGCTGAAAGGATGTAACTATTTTAGCATACTTCCTTCGTCCCTGGCAAGCGGAAAATTCAAAGAAAGGGACGATCCCATATGATCAGTTACAGCACACGCACCCCGTATCCCGGCACGGAAAGGGGGCGCGCGGCATGAAATCCCTGCTGGACAAGCTCTATTACGGCGAGCTCTACCCGATGGAACACACAGATCACGACGAGGCCTACTGGGCGCTGAACCGCACGCTTTCGGACAAAAAGCAGGCATGGAGAAACCGGCTCAGCGAGGAGGAGCTGCGGCAGTGGCAGGAGCTGGAAAACCTCGAGATGGAGCTTCTGTGCATGGAGCTGCAGTCGATGTTCCGCTGCGGCTTCCGCCTCGGCTGCGGCATCATGGAAGAGGTCCGCGACGGCTGGCCGCTGGACGACCTGTCCTGAGGCACAGAAAAGGGAGCTGCTGAACGCTCTGGCTGACAAAACGAAAAATAGCGAAAGCGATTCCCCGGTCATTCCTATTCTTGTATATTCCCTCTCGCTGTGATAAACTATAAATGAGGTGACAAACATGAAGCATGTCATATCCACGCAGCAAGCCATAGCCAACGCTGCCGCCTCCGTGGAAATGGAGGGCTTTACCGTAACCGCACAGCACAGGGAATGGTGTCGTCAATTGCTGAACGGGGAAATCACCAGGCCGGACTATATTCGGCTCGTGCGTGAGTCGGCGAGGGAGCAGCGTCATGCCGTATGAGATAGAGGCTTCTACCGATGGCTGCTATGAAGGCACCACCTGTCTGATCAATAAAATGGGGATTCGGGACGAGGCAGAACTGATGATCGCGACCATTCATGCGGCCAATGGGGTTACAGATTATGTGGAGCAGATTTTCAGGAAAGCGATCAGGAAATAGAAAAAGGCGGCTAAGCTGGTTAAGCTTAGCCGCCTTTTGATTTATGTATGGTCGGTTTCTCTCTCCCTATCAGCGGCGGCGGAAGGCGTCGTCAACATCCAGCGACTCGCGATCCACCAGTACCGCGCGCACCGGCGCGCCCTCGCAGCCCGCGATTTTCAGCGGCGCGGCGAACAGAAAATACCGCCCCGGCATGACGTCGGACAGGTCCAGCCCCTCGAGCACGAGGGTGCCGCGGCCAAGCAGCTGCCGGTGAACCGCCTCGGTCTGATCCGGCAGCGCCACCGATTGCGCCTCCACCCCGACCAGCGTCACGCCCGCGTCCGACAGCACGAACGCGGCGCTGATATCCAGCGTGACCGGCCCCTTGAACAGCACGCGCGGCGCGAGTCCGCGCGCGAGCAGCCGCTCCGCTTCGTCGCCGAGCAGCACCCCCGCCGCCTCGACCACGCTGCATTCGCCGCAACAGGCGGTCAGCGGCAGCTGCTCCACCGTCTCGCCGTCCAGCAGAAAATGCCGCGGCGCGTCAAGGTGGGTACCGTTGTGGGCGCAGAGGGACAGCGCCGTCAGGTTGCACATGTCCCCGAGTGCGATCTGTTGCAGCCGGGTGAGCTGCGGCGCGGGATCGCCCGGATAGACCGGCGCCGCGGTCAGCTCGCGCGAAATGTCGATCAGCCGCAAAAAACGCGCCTCCCTTCGCTCCTCAGAGCCGGTCGCCGATCGCGTTCAGCAGGCCGCCCTTCTGGATGATATTCTGAATAAACGGCGGGAACGGCTCGGCCTGATAGGTCTTGCCGGTCGTGACGTCCGTGATGACGCCGGTGTCGAAATCGACCTGCACCTCATCCCCGGCCGCGATTTCACGGGCCGCCTCGTCACATTCGAGGATCGCGAGCCCGATGTTGATCGCGTTGCGATAGAAAATCCGGGCAAAGGTGGAGGCGATGACGCAGGAGATGCCGCTCGCCTTGATGGCGATGGGGGCATGCTCGCGGGAGGAGCCGCAGCCGAAATTCTTCGCCGCGACCATGATGTCGCCGGGCTGTACCCGCCCGACGAAGTCCCGGTCGATGTCCTCCATGCAGTGCGCCGCGAGTTCCTCATGCTTCGAGGTGTTGAGATAGCGCGCGGGAATGATGACGTCGGTGTCGACGTTGTCGCCGTATTTGTGCACATGTCCTCTGGCAATCATACTGTTCCCTCCCATTCACAGAGCCGCCGGATCGGTCAGATAGCCGGTCACGGCGGAAGCGGCCGCCACATAGGGGCTCGCGAGATAGACCTCGCTGTCCACATGGCCCATGCGGCCGACGAAGTTGCGGTTTGTGGTCGAGACGGCACGCTCGCCCGCGGCGAGGATGCCCATATGACCGCCGAGGCAGGGGCCGCAGGTCGGGGTCGAGACCACGGCGTTCGCGTCGATGAAGATATCGAACAGCCCCTCGTGCATCGCCTGCTTCCAGATCTCCTGCGTGGCCGGGATGATGATGCAGCGCACCCCGTCCGCGACCTTCCGACCCTTCAGCACCTCTGCCGCCGCGCGCATATCCTCGATGCGGCCGTTGGTGCAGGAGCCGATGACCACCTGGTCGATCCTGACCTGCCGTCCGCCGCATTCGTCGATGGTGCGGGTGTTCTCCGGCAGATGCGGGAAGGAGACGGTCGGGCGGAGCGACGAGAGGTCGATCTCGACGACCTCATCATAAACCGCGTCGGCGTCCGCCGCAAACACGCGGATCTCCCGCTGGAACCGCTCCTTCGCATAGGCGAGGGTCACGTCGTCGACCGGGAAGATACCGTTTTTCGCGCCCGCCTCAATCGCCATGTTCGCGATGCAGAGCCGGTCGTCCATTGAGAGCGCCGCGACGCCCTCGCCGGTGAACTCCAGCGAGCGGTAAAGCGCGCCGTCGACGCCGATCCGGCCGATCAGATGCAGGATCACGTCCTTGCCCGAGACGAAGGGCCCGGGGCGGCCGGTCAGCTCCACGCGGATCGCGGAGGGTACCTTGAACCAGGCGGTGCCGGTCGCGATACCGGCGGCGAGGTCGGTCGAGCCGACGCCGGTCGAGAAGGCGCCGAGCGCGCCATATGTACAGGTGTGGCTGTCCGCGCCGATCACGCAGTCGCCGGGGCCGACAAGCCCCTGCTCCGGCAGCAGCGCGTGCTCAATCCCCATCCGGCCGACGTCGAAGAAATTCGTGACGCCGTGCTTTTCGGCGAAATCGCGGGTCCGCTTGACCTGCTCCGCCGCCTTGATGTCCTTGTTGGGGGTGAAATGATCCATTACGAGCGCGACGCGGTCGCGGTCGAAGACGCGGCAGGCGCCGCAGCGCTCAAACTCGTTGATCGCGACCGGCGCGGTGATGTCGTTGCCGAGACAGAGATCGAGCTTCGCCTCGATCAGCTGACCGGCCTTCACCTCCGGCAGCCCGGCGTGTGCCGCCAGGATTTTCTGTGTCATGGTCATGCCCATTGGTCGATTCCTCCTTTTATGTACGGGCCGGACGGCCGTCTTATTCCACCAGATCGTGGATGGTGTTGTCGCCGCGCTCGAGCGCCGAGACGCCGCTGCGCGCCATCTCGCGGATGCCGAACCGCTCCATCGTCTCGACAAACCGGTCGACAACCGCTGTGCAGCCGGACATCTCCACCGTGATGGTGGTCTCGCCGATGTCGAGGACCCGGCCGCCCGCCGCCTGGACGGCGAGCAGCACCTCGCTGCGGCTGTCCGCCGGGGCGTTCACCTTGACAAGCAGCAGCTCGCTCACCGAGCAGTTCTCCGCCTCGAGCATCTCGACCTTGACAACCTCCTCGAGCTTGAGCAGCTGGCGGGTGATCTGCTTATAGGTCGCGTCGTCCCCGGCGGCAACCAGGCTGATACGGGAATACTGCGGACTCTGGGTTTCGCTCGCGACGAGGGATTCGATGTTAAAGGCGCGGCGGGAAAACAGGCCGATCACGCGCAGCAGCACGCCGGGATGGTTCTCCGCCAGCACCGAGAAAATACGCTTGTTCTCTTCCATAGCTGTCTCTTATACACATCTGACGCTGCCGACG
>USLV01000154.1 GCA_900555705.1 uncultured Oscillospiraceae bacterium
GCGGCGCTCTCTGCCATTCGACCAGAAAAAAGCCGCGGAATTTGGCAAATAGCAGCAGCACACAGGCGGCAGCCAGCAGGCACCAGAGCAGGATTCCTGTTATCGAGGTTGCTATCCAGCCGAATGATAACGCACCCCGACGAACCGGCAGCATCCGCAGCATATCCGACGAACGGCGGCGAAGCATCGCCAGCGGCACGGCCGCCGTCATCAGCGCGAGAGAAAGATACCGGAAAACCAAAAGTCTCTGCGATTGAAAATAGAGGGTGAAATCTGTCGGATGACAGCGTTCGCACCAGATATCGTGCGCCCATATACTGGACAAAGCCGATAGCAGACAGGGGATTACCAGCAGACCAATCGCTGCTGTCATCATCAACCGGGCACTTTTTCGCTGTCCCCGCCACAATATCCGATGTTGCTTCATCTTTTCATCACCCCATTATAGGATTTCATCTTTATTGTATACGATAAAAAGATGATCTGTCAATACAACAGGATCGATTCTTATGAATGAAGAATCGATCCTGTTCAGCACGGATTATGCGAACAACCGGCCATCCTTGCCGTAGAGTGCCAGCCTTCGAACACGCAGCGGAACCGCCTGTCCCGCAAATCGGCCAAGAGCCTCTGCAATCAGCCCCGGGTTGATCGATTCCTCGCTGCTGCAGGGCAGGGTCGGCAGTAGCTCGCAGCCGTTTTCGGCAGCGGTTGGATGAACATCGGCCAGATAGGGCTTCAGCTCCACCGTTTTGGTGACACCTTTTTTCTTGGTGCGCTTTTCAACCGGGATGCTCTCCTGCCGGAGAAACGCCTCCAGCATCTCCGGTGAACAGTCGAAAATCATGCGGTACTGCGCAGCCGTCAATGCGCCCGGCTTCATCACCGCCGGGGCGGCCTCCAGAATCGAAAGTCCCTCCGGCATGACGGCATCCAGCCGCTGTACCAATACGTCGGGCGCCAGATCCTCGACGAGCCGGATGTCCATGCATTCCCGCTCCCCTTCATAGCCGAGCGAAAGCGGCGCGGCAAAGGTGACGTAAGGGTGGCGGTTGAAGCCCTCGGTGTACCACAACGGAATCTCCGCCCGCCGCAGCGCCCGGATCATTGTTCGATTGAGATCCAGATGAGAGATGAACCGGGCACGGCCGATTTTGGAGAACCAGATGCGGATGGTGCAAAAGCCATTTTCCAAAACGATGCGTTCAGGAACGGGATTCAACGCAGACCCCTCCTTTCCAGCAGGACGCGCCGCAACCCGCACAGGTCTCGCGGCAGTTCGGTGTGGTCTGGCTCTGATGCGCCCGCTCGTTCTCCCGGATGAGAAATTCCTTGGTCACGCCGTAATCCAGATGATCCCACGGGAGCACCTCGTCATACGAGCGGCGACGGTTGGCGTAGAACGCCGGGTCGAGTCCGCAGTCGCGGAAAACCTCCAGCCATTTGTCCAGACTGAAATGCTCCGACCAGGAGTCAAGATTAAAGCCCTGGCGGTAGGCCTCCTCCAGTACAGCACAAAGACGGCGGTCGCCGCGCGCCAGCACCGCCTCGAGATAACTCGTCGCGGCGTCGTGCCAGCTCAGGGAGAGCTTTTTTGTCTTGACGCAGCTGACAAGATGCTGCTGTTTTTCCTGTAATTGCTCCATGGTGTCCTGCGGCTCCCACTGGAAGGGGGTAAAGGGCTTCGGGACAAAACAGGAGGCGCTGACCGAAACGGTCACGCCCTTTCCCTTCTGCCGGTTCGGCGTCTGATAGTAGCGGTCGACAATCTTCTGGCCGAGCTGTGCGATACCTTCGATGTCTTCCAGCGTTTCGGTCGGCAGTCCCATCATGAAATACAGCTTGACCGTTGACCAGCCGCCCGCAAATGCCTTGCCGACCGTCTCGAGGATATCCTCTTCCGACAGGTTCTTATTGATGGTGTCGCGCAGTCGCTGGGTACCCGCCTCCGGTGCAAAGGTGAGGCCGCTGCGGCGCAGCACATTCAGCCGATTGGCAAGCTCCTCGGAGAAACCGTCGATGCGCAGAGATGGCAGCGAAATATTGGTTTTCTCCTTTTCGGTCCAATCGAGCAGCTTCGGCAGCAGCTCCTCGAGCCGGGAATAATCGCTTGTCGACAGCGAGGAGAGCGAGAACTCCTCGTAGCCGGTGCTTTCGCAGAGCGCGTGGCTCTGGCGGCTGATGGTGTCGGGGGATTTTTCGCGCACCGGCCGGTAGATAAAGCCGGCCTGACAGAACCGGCAGCCGCGGATACAACCGCGGAAAATCTCGCTCACCGCCCGATCGTGTACGATGTCGATAAACGGCACGACAAAATACTCCGGATAGTAGACCTTGTCCATATCCTGAATAATCCGTTTGCGCACGGTTGGCCGCACCCCGTCCAGCGGCGTAATCGCCGCAACGGTGCCATCCTCATGGTAGGAGACATCGTACAGTGCGGGGACATAAACCCCCTCGATCTCCGCCGCGGCCCGCAGAAAGGCGTGCTTGTGCAACCCGCGTGCCTTGTGCTCCCGGTAGAGATCCATTACCTCAAGATTGACCTCCTCCCCCTCGCCGAGGATAAAGAGATCGAAAAAATCCGCCAACGGCTCGGGATTGCAGACACAGGGGCCGCCGCCGATGACCAGTGGATACCGTTCGTCCCGATCCGCCGCGCGCAGCGGCAGTCCTGAGAGCTCCAGCATATGCAGCACTGTGGTATAGCACATCTCGTATTGCAGCGTAAAGCCGATGAAATCGAAGGTATTGATGGGGTCACGGCTTTCGAGACCAAAGAGCTGGATGCCGTTTTGGCGCATCAGCTCCTCCATATCGGTGTCCGGGGCAAAGACCCGTTCACACCAGATGTCCTCCTCGCGGTTGAAGAGCGCATAAAGCAGCTTCATTCCGAGATGGGACATGCCGACCTCATACAGGTCGGGGAAACAGAAGGCGAACCGGATGGCCATCTGCTCCGCATCCTTGGTCACGCTGTTGAGTTCGCCGCCCGCATAGCGGCCCGGCTTTTGTACCTGCAGCAGCAGGTTGTCCAGATCATAGGTCATGACAGGCTTCCTTTCTCTGGCGCAGCCATAAAAGGACGACGCCGGACGATCGGGGCCGGTGGCCCCGCCCTTTTTGGAAGGGCTATCATGCAGTATAGCGTATTTCGGCGGGAAAAGCAATCGCTTTCCCCGCCGAAATGTATGTTTTACCGTTTGAAAATGAGCAGAAGCCCAAGATAGAGGCTGACCGCCAGCAGTGTGAAGTTATAGCCGCTGTACAGGAGCAGCAGGCATCCCAGTGTCGCGAGCGGCAGAATCGCCGCAACCGAGACAGCCAGCACGATACGCTCTGCCCGGGTTGCCTCCATGTGGGTGGCCAGCAGGCAAAACAGTGCCTGACCGCCGTCCAGCGCTTCTACGGGCAGAAGATTGAACAGCCCGATGCTGAGCTGCACGGCTATTGCGCCCGGCATCGCATCCACGGTTGTCAGCAGTATCGCTGTCAGCAGGTTGACAAGCGGCCCCGCCAAAGACACAATAATATTCCGGCCGTAGCTCAGCGGCGTTTCCGGGTTCTGCGTCATCCGGACGCCAAAGATCCCGGCCTCCACCGTCGCCGGCTGCCTGCCGCAGGCGGCCAGCGCGGTCAGATGTCCCATCTCATGCAGAAAGGAAGCCAGCAGGCACCAGACGGCAAGGCCGCTTCCGTCCAGTGTCAGCCATACGACCGCCGCCGCAAAAAAGAGCACGCTCACCCGAACGGTCGTCCCGCCGATATGCCAGCAGAGCATGCTCAGGCATACCGATCGGCCGGTACGATTGCGGCCGGATTATAGGAGACACCGTCCTTGCGGATTTCAATATGCAGGTGATTGCCGGTGGAATTGCCGGTACTGCCGACCTCGGCCACCTTGTCACCCGCCTCCACCACCGTGCCCTTTTCCGCTGTCACCTTCGAGCAATGGGCATACAGGATCTCCACCCCATCGCCGTGATAGAGCTTGATATAGTTGCCAAGTGAGCTGCTCTCCCCCACGTCCTTTACTGTGCCGAAAAACATGGCCGATATCGCCGTCCCCTCATCTGCGGCGATATCCATCCCGCGATGGAACGAAAGGCCGCCGCCAAACGGATCTTCCCGATAGCCGAAGCCGGAGGTCAGCTTGCCTGTCTCTTATACACATCTGACGCTGCCGACGAAGCTAGAAGTG
>USLV01000155.1 GCA_900555705.1 uncultured Oscillospiraceae bacterium
CGGGCTGTTCGAATGCAGCCGGGTTCTCCCGCTTGCGTCCGGCGCGGTGGCAAAGGTGCGGGAAAACGGCGGATTGCGGTCGTTAAAAAGCGGATCACAGCCGTTTGGATGACCGCCCCAAAAAAAGAATTGACAAAACCCGGTAAGTGGGCTATACTGGACGCAATAAAAGGGAGTAGCTTGCGCTGCCGGTTCGGCAGCGTGACATGACATCGTCAATTCGGCCGCCTGCGGCCCGGGTCATGTTCTGAAAAAGCGAGACTTTTATTGCATGCCGGATGGGTGCAATAAAAGTCTTTTTTTGTGCTGTTCCCGCTTGGAAAGGAATGGAGAAAATGGGATTTTTGCTGGAGGGAATCGGTGCGATTGGCGGGAAACAGCTGCTCATGTACGCTATCGGCGTGCTGCTGATCTGGCTCGCGATCAAAAAGGACTATGAACCGGCGCTTCTGTTGCCGATGGGCTTTGGCGCGATTCTCGTGAACCTGCCGGTCTCGGGTGTGCTCAACCAGACGGTCGAAGGAATCGGCGAGACACAGGGCATTGTGCAGTGGCTGTTTGAGGTCGGTATCGAGGCGTCGGAGGCGCTGCCGCTGCTGCTCTTCATCGGTATCGGCGCGATGATCGATTTCGGGCCGCTGCTCTCGAATCCGAAGATGTTCCTCTTCGGCGCGGCGGCGCAGTTCGGCATCTTCTTTACTGTCGCGGTCGCGGTGTTGCTGGGCTTCGACATGCGGGATGCCGCCTCGATCGGCATCATCGGTGCGGCGGACGGCCCAACCTCGATCCTGGTTTCGCAGGTGCTGCGTTCCAACTATATCGGCCCGATCGCGGTCGCGGCCTACTCCTATATGGCGCTGGTGCCGATCATCCAGCCGGTCGCGATCAAGGCGGTCACGACGAAAAAGGAGCGGCAGATCCGGATGCCCTATAACCCGCAGAACGTCTCCCGTGCGCTGCGGATTTCCTTCCCGATCATCGTGACCTTCATCGCGGGCATTATCGCGCCGATGTCGGTTTCGCTCGTCGGCTTCCTGATGTTCGGAAACCTGCTGCGGGAATGCGGCGTGCTGGGCCGCCTCTCCGAGACGGCACAGAACACCCTTGCCAATCTCGTGACCCTGCTGCTCGGCATCACGATCTCCTTCAGCATGGTCGCGGAGCAGTTCGTCACCTGGCAGACGCTGCTGATCATGGGCCTCGGTCTCGTTGCCTTTATCTTCGACAGTGTGGCGGGCGTGCTGTTCGCGAAGCTGCTCAACCTGTTCCTCAAGAACAAGGTCAACCCGATGGTCGGCGCGGCGGGCATCTCGGCCTTCCCGATGTCGGCGCGGGTGATCCAGAAGCTGGGTCTCGAGGCGGATAACCAGAATCACCTGCTGATGCACGCGGTCGGGGCGAATGTCTCCGGCCAGATCGCGTCGGTTCTCGCGGGCGGCATGATCCTGAACCTCGTGCCGCAGATGCTGCTGTAAAAGGGGGAAGAGGACATGGAACAAAACCTGATGAATGCGCTGCTGCTGATGGGGCAGGGCATGGGCGGTATTTTCCTCGTCATGGCCGCTATCGCCCTCATTACCTGGCTCTTTACCAAATTCAGCAAATAATCAAACGGGCGGGAACTGTGTCGATAGTTCCCGCCCGTTTGATTCTGACCGGTTGTCCGGCCGAAAACCCAAATAGCGGTAGATTTTTCCGTTGAGCTGTGTTATAATAAAAAATAACGACGTTAAATGAAGAGGAGTTACACGCTATGAAGAGACTTGTCTGTATCTTGCTGACCTGCCTGCTGCCTCTGGCGTTTTTCGGCGGCTGCAAAAAGGAACCCGACCAGACCGGCGGATCCACCAGCGGCTCCGGCCGGAATCCGGTTGTGACGATCGAGATGGAGGACGGCGGCATCATCAAGATGGAGCTGTATCCCGACATTGCGCCGAACACGGTCAAGAATTTCATCTCGCTCGTGAAAAAGGGCTTTTATGACGGCACAATTTTCCATCGTGTGATCCCGGGCTTTATGATCCAGGGCGGCGACCCGCAGGGAAGCGGCATGGGTGGTCCCGGCTATGCGATCAAGGGCGAGTTTTCGAAGAACGGCTTTGACAATTCGCTGAAGCACACCCGCGGCGTGGTCTCGATGGCGCGCAGCCAGAAGCCGGACAGCGCCGGCAGCCAGTTTTTTATCATGGTCGATACGGCGACCCATCTCGACGGGAGCTATGCCGCCTTCGGCAAGGTGACCGAGGGCATGGATGTGGTCGACGCTATTGTTTCGGCCAGGCGCAACAGCAACGATAAGCCGCTCGAGGATCAGCGAATGAAGAAGGTGACGGTCGACACCTTGGGTGTGACCTATGACGAGCCCGAGACGATTGCGGAATGAGGTGGGACGGATGATTCGGCATATTGTGATGTTCCAGTTCAAGTCCGAGGCGGAGGGCCGTTCCCGCGAGGAAAACGTCGCGCAGACAAAGGCGATGCTGGAGGCGCTTCCGGCGAAGATCGACTGGATCCGCGCCTCCTCGGTGCAGGTCAACGCGCCCGGTGCGGACGCCACCAACTATGACCTGGTGCTGATCAGCGATTTTGATTCCTTCGAGGATCTCGCCCGCTACCAGGTGCACCCCGACCATGTGGCGGTCGGCACGTTTATGCGCCCGCTGCGGCTTTCCCGCGCCTGCGTGGATTTCGAGCTCTGAAAATTCGCACGATTTTCGCTTTTCCTGTATAGAATGGAGGGAAAGGCGGTGACGTGCATGCGTATTACCATGAAACAGCGGCCCGCCGGTCGCCGGCGCAGTCGGATGCGCGCGGTGCTCTGGCGATTGGCCGCTGTTTTTGCCGGGCTGCTGCTGCTTATGCTGGCACTCGACTGGCGGCTGCGTCCGATGATCCGGGACTACAGCGAGACAACCGCCCGAACGCTGTCGATGCGGGCGGCAAGCGACGCGGTGGCGCGGGTGCTGAACGAGGGGCGCTACGACTATTCGTCGCTGATTCGGGTCAGCCGGAACGCAGACGGCGCTATCGACGCGCTGGAGACCGACGCGATGACCGCGAACCGGCTGCAAAGCGAGGTGACGGCGGCGCTGCTGGCGGAGCTCTCGGGGGAGCGGTTCCGGAATCTCTCGATTCCGCTCGGAAGCCTGACCGGCAGCGCGCTGCTGACCGGCCGCGGGCCGGGCGTGCCGCTCCGGCTGCAACAGGCGGGCACGGTCGTGACCCGGCTGGAGAGCAGCTTTGAGGAGGCGGGGATCAACCAGACCAACCATCGGCTTGAGCTGTCGCTGACCTTCCGGGTGATGGCCCTGATCCCCGGTCATTCGACGGCGGTGGAGGTCGAGACGAATCTGCTGGTGGCGGAGACGGTTCTGGTCGGCGAGGTGCCGGATGCCTATGCGCATATCGGAAAGCTGTTCGGGGAATAACTGGATAAAAAAGGATGGAGACAGGACGATGGAATTGGAAGCCGCCCGCGCGCGGGTTGCCGCGCTGCGGGAACAGATCGACTACCACAGCCGCCGGTACTATGACGAGGACGCGCCGGAGATCGAGGATGACGAGTTCGACGCGTTGACGCGGGAGCTGCGGGAGCTGGAGACCGCCTTTCCGCAGCTGATTACGGCGGACTCCTATACCCAGCGGGTGCACGGTGAGCTGTCGGCTTTGTTTACGCCGGTGCGTCATGAGGTGCCGCTCGGGAGCTTGCAGGATGTGTTCTCGCTCGAGGAGCTGCGGGAGTTCGACAGCCGGGTGCGCGAGACGGTCGCGGAGCCGGTCTATGTCGTGGAACCAAAGATCGACGGGCTGTCGGTCGCGCTGGAATACCGCGACGGCGTGTTTTATCGTGGGGCGACCCGCGGCGACGGTGAGACAGGGGAGGATGTCTCCGCGAACCTGCGGACGATTCGGACATTGCCGATGCGGCTGCGCCGTCCGGTGCCCAGGCTCATCGTGCGCGGTGAGGTCTATATGCCCCGGGAACAGTTCGCGGCGCTGGTGGAGGAACAGGAGCAAAACGGGGAAAAGGCGTTCAAAAATCCCCGCAATGCCGCGGCCGGTTCGTTGCGGCAAAAGGACCCTGCTGTGACGAAGACCCGCGGTCTCGCCCTCTTTCTCTTCAATCTCCAGCTGCTCGAGGGGGAGACGGTTGATGGACACGAGCAGTCGCTCGCGCTGATGGAGGAGCTCGGCC
>USLV01000156.1 GCA_900555705.1 uncultured Oscillospiraceae bacterium
GGCTCGCCCATGCGCCCGGCGGCATTGAGGCGCGGCGCGAGCGAAAACAGAGCGGTCGAAGCCGTCATGGTGCGCTCGGACACACCGGCCACCTCCACAAGCGCCCGCAGTCCCGGTCGTTCCCCCTCCGCGAGTTGCTGCAAGCCCTCTCGCACCAGCAGGCGATTTTCGCCGGTCAGCGGCATCACGTCCGCGAGCGTTCCAAGAGCGATCAGATCGCCATACCGTTCCAGCACCGCGTCCGCATCGCCCTCCAGAGCCGATGCCAGCTTAAAAGCCACGCCGACGCCCGCATATTCCTTGTATTCGCTGCCGCAGTCCGCCCGGTGCGGATTGACGACGGCAGCCGCCTCCGGCAGTTGCTCCTGCGGCTGATGGTGATCGGTGACAACCACATCTATTCCGAGTGAGCGGGCATAGGCGACCTCCTCCACAGCGGCAATCCCATTGTCGACTGTGATAATCAGGCGCACGCCCTGTTCGGCAAACCAGTCGACGGTCTCGCGATGAAGACCATAGCCCTCGCCCTCCCCCTCTCGCTTCGGAATTCGGTAGAGCACATCCGCCTGCCGGTCGCGCAGATAGGAATAGAGCAGGGCGGTCGCGGTCACACCGTCGGCATCGTAATCGCCGAACACCGCCATCCGCTCACCGGTATCCAGCGCCCGCTGTACCCGCTCGACGGCGGGAACCATATCGGCAAAGCCGAAAGGATCGTCACCCGGTTCCCCACCGACCAGAAACGCATCCGCTTCCGCCGGATCCGAAATACCGCGCGTTGTGAGCAGCAGCGCCAGAAAGGGATGCAGCTCACACTCCTCCGCGAGCTGCGCCGCGCTCTCCTTATCCAGCTCTGAAAGCACCCACCGTTTGAAGCTCATGCCTGCCGCTCCTCTCCCTTGGCCTGTTATCTTATAGAATTTTATTGTATCACTTTTTGGCAGATTATACAACTATTTCTCGCCGTACAACCGCCAACCGCGCCGAAAAAGAAAACACCACGGCATCCGAAGATACCGCGGTGTTTTCTGAAAAGTGTATGGATGAGCAGAAATTGACTTACAGCTCAGCAAAATACTTAATGGTACGAACCATCTGGCTCGTATAGGAGTTCTCGTTGTCGTACCAGGAAACGACCTGCACCTGATAGGTGTCGTCGTCCACCTTCGTCACCATCGTCTGGGTCGCATCAAACAGCGAGCCATAGGTGATGCCGACAACATCGGAGGAGACGAGCTCTTCCTCGGTATAGCCGAAGGAAGCGGAGGAAGCAGCCTTCATCGCGGCATTGATGCCCTCCTTGGTGATGTCCTTGCCCTTGACAACCGCCACGAGCAGGGTGGTCGAACCGGTCGGCACCGGGACACGCTGGGCAGAGCCGATCAGCTTGCCGTTCAGCTCCGGAATGACGAGGCCGATCGCCTTCGCAGCACCGGTGGAGTTCGGAACAATGTTGACAGCGGCGGCGCGGGCACGGCGCAGGTCGCCCTTGCGGTGCGGGCCGTCGAGCACCATCTGATCGCCGGTGTAGGCATGGACGGTGGTCATGATACCGCTCTGGATCGGAGCGTAGTCGTTCAGAGCCTTCGCCATCGGCGCGAGGCAGTTGGTGGTGCAGGAAGCGGCGGAGATGATCACGTCGTCCTTCGTCAGGGTCTTCTCATTGACGCTGTAGACAATCGTCTTCAGGTCATTGCCGGCCGGAGCGGAAATGACAACCTTCTTCGCGCCCGCATCGATGTGCGCCTGGCTCTTCTCTTTGGAGCAGTAGAAGCCGGTGCACTCCAGCACAACGTCCACACCGATTTTGCCCCAGGGCAGATCGGCGGCGTTCTTCTCGGAATAGATCTGGATCTCCTTGCCGTCGACAACGATGGAGGAATCCTTCACTTCCACCTTGTCGGCCAGCGCATAGCGGCCCTGCGCAGAGTCATACTTCAGCAGGTGGGCCAGCATTTTCGGATCGGTCAGATCGTTGATCGCCACAACCTCGTATCCTTCGGCGCCGAACATCTGCCGGAACGCCAGACGGCCGATACGGCCAAAACCATTGATCGCTACTTTAACGGACATGATTTCTCTACCTCCATAATGTTTGATCGTATATTATCATATCCTTTTTTTGCCGCGTTTTCAAGAAGTTTGGCAGAATTTTAACCATCTTTTCACACTTTATCCGGATTGCACAAATTCTTCTCCGTTTTTTTGAAATGAAAAGCAAAATAGACAAACCTTCTCAGATGACATAAAAAAGGATACAGAAATAATGCAGAATGGCACCCGCCATCACAAACAGATGCCAGATGCTGTGCATGTAGCGCCGACGCAGCGCGTAGAAGATGATGCCGCCGGTGTACATCACACCGCCGAGGAAGAGCAGCAGCAGTCCGCCCGGCTCCATGACACGAGTCATTGGCCGGATCGCCGCGACAATACACCAGCCGCTCGCCACATAGCAGATCATCGAGACCTTTTTGAAGCGTTCGATGCTGATGGCATTGAGCACAATCCCGACGACGGCAGATCCCCAGACCACCCCGAAGATCGTCCAGGCGATCCACGTTTCGTCTGCCCGCAGCGAGACCAACGTGAAGGGAGTATACGTACCCGCTATCAACAGGAAGATGGTTGTATGGTCAAAAACCCGCATCACGTATTTCGCCTTCGGATTGGTCAGCGAATGATAAAGACAGGACATGGTGAACAGCAGAATCATGCTCGCACCGTAGATCGCGGCACTGACAACAGCCCAGGGGCCGTTCGCGGCGACCAGCAGCACGACTGTACCGGCGATGGCGAGCGCAGCACCGACACCGTGGGTGATGGCATTGAACAGTTCCTCCCCGAGCGTGTAATCGATCAGACGATGCTTGGCGTCGGGAGCAGTGGAAACGGAGAGCGCCATGGATAAAGACCTCCTTTAAATCGAACGTGGACAGCTGTATACCGTTTTTTTCAGTATAGCAGTCCCGGAGCCGAAAATCAACAGAATAATGTAAGAACTTTGCGAGAAATAGTTTTAAAAACCAGTTAACAAATTTTGAACAATCCATCATCTCAAAAAACAATCGAATGTTGCCGGATTTTCGAGTTGCCTTTTGCCTCGAAGCCTGCTATACTATTTTCTATAAAACGGGAATTTGTTGATAAAGGAAGGAACCACAATGGATTACGCATCGGAATCGCTTCGGCTGCACCGGGAATGGCAGGGCAAAATCGAGGTCGTCTGCCGCGTCCCGATGGAGACACGAGAGGATCTCTCCCTCGCCTATACCCCCGGCGTCGCGCAGCCCTGTCTGGAAATCCAGAAAGACATCGACAAGAGCTATGAGCTGACCCGCCGCTCGAACCTGGTCGCTGTCGTGACCGACGGAACCGCTGTATTGGGGCTCGGCGATATCGGCCCGGAGGCTGGTATGCCGGTGATGGAGGGCAAATGCGCGCTTTTCAAGGCGTTCGGCAACGTCGATGCCGTGCCACTCTGCATCCGTTCCAAGGACGTTGACGAGATCGTCCGCACCATCCAGCTGCTCGCGGGCAGCTTCGGCGGCATCAACCTCGAGGACATTGCAGCACCCCGCTGCTTTGAAATTGAGCGCCGCCTCCGGGAATGCTGCGATATCCCCGTTTTCCATGACGACCAGCACGGCACGGCGATCATTGTCGCCGCCGCCGTTATCAATGCCTGTCGCCTGACCGGTCGTGACATTCGAACGGTGCGTGCCGTCATCAACGGTGCCGGTGCTGCCGGAACCGCTATCGCCTCCATGCTGATGCAGCTCGGCCTGTCCGACATCGTCATGTGCGACCGCGCGGGCGCGCTGGTCGACGGTGACGAATCGTTGAGCGAGGCGCACCGCGCGCTCGCCGCCCGCACCAACCCCCGGCATGTGCGGGGGACACTGGCCGACGCGCTGAAGGACGCGGATCTCTTTGTCGGCGTCTCGGCACCGAAGCTTGTCACTGCCGAGATGGTACGCTCCATGAACGACCACCCGTTGATTTTCGCGATGGCGAATCCGGTCCCCGAGATCATGCCGGACGAGGCGAAAGCCGCCGGCGCAGCGGTTGTCTGTCTCTTATACACATCTGACGCTGCCGACGAAGCTAGAAG
>USLV01000157.1 GCA_900555705.1 uncultured Oscillospiraceae bacterium
CGGTTACGAGCTGGAAGTTTTCGATCTTTTCCCGGCGGATATCGCGCACACGCGCCTCCAGATCGTACTCCATCTCCGGCTTGTCCGCCGTTTCCTCTATCTGTTCCAGTGCCTCAAAGGTAAGCTGTCCCGCGAGCAGGTCGTCCGATTCCGCGCCGGAAGGTTCCGGATCCGAAGATAGCGGCGTCAGCTCCACAACCCGTGTCGCCGCCTCCCGCTCAGAGAGACGACCGGACGTCGGGGTATAGGGGCGGACCTCCTCGCTTTCCGTCGCCTCCTGCGAAACCGTCTGTCCGCTTTCCGCAGGGCGGTAAATCCGGATGTCCTCGTCCACCTCCGGTGAAGCGATCTCCGTCGCTTCGAGAACAGGCGCCGTTTTCTCCTCCTGCCTCTCAGCGGAAGGGACATCCGCCCGGTTTCCGCGTCTTCGACGCAGGCTCCATCGCCTTGTCTCCTCCTTTTCATCCAGCAGGATCACCGGCTCTTTCGGAACCGTCTGTCCGCTTTCAGAAGGACGATAAATCCGGATGTCCTCGTCCGTCTCCGCCACCTCGGGGGAGGACATCGTCTGCTCCTCCTGTGTTTCAGCAACGGGCACGTCCGCTCGATTCTCATGTCTCCGGCGCAGGCTCCGTCGATCCGTCTCTTCTTCATCCAACAGGATCACCGGTTCTTTCGGCGAAGAGGCCGCCTGCGCCGTCGCCGAATCCGCCTTTTTGCGGGAGGCTCCGTTCAGAATCCGTTCAATCTCACTCACTGTATCTGCATGCCGGTTGTCCATGTTCTTTCCTCCGCTGGCAAACAAAATCTCCCTGCTATTCGCCTCGCTGGCGCGCCGCCTCATACATCAGAATGCCGCAGGCCACCGAGGCATTCAGCGACTGGATGTGTCCCCGCATCGGCAACGACACTACCACATCGCACTGTTCCCGTACCAGGCGGCCGATACCACGCCCCTCCGAACCGACCACCAACGCCGCCGCACCGCGCATATCCACCTCGTGGAACGGGCGGCCATCCATATCGAGGCCATAGATCCAGACGTTGCGTCTTTTCAGCTCCCGCAGCGTCTCCGCGATATTGGCAACCCGCACCACCGGGACATATTCTACCGCACCGGCCGAGGTCTTATAGACCGTCGAAGTCAGTCCCGCGGAGCGGCGCTTCGGGATAATGACGCCATGCACCCCCGCCGCATCCGCTGTCCGGAGGATGGCGCCGAGATTGTGCGGATCCTCCAGCTCGTCACAGACCACCAGAAACGGCGGCTCTCCCCGCTCCTCTGCCAGCTGGAATACATCCTCCAGCGAAGCATAGTCCTTACAGGCGGCCACAGCGGCAATCCCCTGGTGATGCGGCCCGCACATGGCATCCAGCTTCCGCTGGTCAACCTCTTTGACGGGAATGCCCCTCTCGCGGCTTTTCGCAATCAGTGCCCCGATGCTGCCGACCCGCTCACCCCGCGCGACCAGAATCGTATCCAGCGTCCGGTCGGAGCGAAGCGCTTCATGCACCGCGTTCCGACCGACAATCAGATCGCTGTCTCCCCGTTCTTCTGTCCGTTTTCCTTTTGGTTCTCTTTCTTCTCTCTGCATACCCGGCTCCCCAAAATGTCATATACTTTCAGTATAGCATACCCTGTCGAAAAAAAGAAGCCCTCCGGCCCGCTTTTTCAGAAAAAACTCTTTCCTGTTTCCATCGGCCGGTGTTATCACAAGAGAAAAACCGGCCCTGTCGGAAACAGGGCCGGCTTTCTGCCGCAACGCTCAGATTTAGAACTGCTGATTCTGCTGGTTCTTGTTCTGGTTGTTCTGCTGATTCTGATTCTTGTTCTGATTGTTGTTCTGCTGGTTCTGATTCTTGTTCTGATTCTGGTTGTTCTGCTGGTTTTTGTTCTGATTGTTGTTCTGCTGGTTCATGTCTGTTAACCTCCATGCATCGTCAGTATGAAAAGCGGATGCGATGCAGACGGCTGCATCGGCATCAACTTGACCGCCACAGACGAGCTGCATCGGTAACAGTTTTTGCAGGAGGGCGGGAAAATATACACGCCCGCAGGTTATTTTGCCCGAAATTCAAGATAGTCGTCGTAGGACATAGACTTGTCGATGATCGTGCCGTCGTCGAGAATCTCGATGATGCGGTTGGCGACCGTCTGGATGAACTGATGGTCATAGGACGAAAAGAGAACGTTGCCCTTGAAGTCCGCCAGGCCGTTGTTGACCGCCGTAATGGATTCGAGATCAAGATGGTTGGTCGGCTGGTCGAGCACGAGGACGTTCGACCCGAACATCATCATGCGGGACAGCATACACCGCACCTTCTCGCCGCCGGACAGGACATTGACCGGCTTGAGCACATCGTCGCCGGAAAACAGCATTTTGCCGAGGAAGCCGCGCAGATACGTCTCGGTGTCGTCGGAGGAATACTGCTTGAGCCATTCCAGCAGCGGCATTTTGTTGCCATCAAAGAAAGCGGAGTTATCCTTCGGGAAATAGGACTGCGAGGTGGTACCGCCCCATTTGAAGCTGCCCGCATCCGGCTCTTCCTCCCCCATCAGGATCTGGAACAGCGCGGTGACAGCGATCTCGTTCTGGCCGACAAAGGCGATTTTGTCCCCTTTATTGACCCGGAAAGAGACGCGATCGAGCACGCGGACACCGTCCACAGTCCTGGTCAGATCCTCCACCGCGAGAATCTCTTTTCCCGCCTCGCGATCCATCTGAAACGCCACGAAGGGATAGCGACGGGACGAGGCGGGCATCTCCTCCACCGTCAGCTTATCCAGCAGCTTTTTGCGGGAGGTCGCCTGCCGGGACTTGGACTTGTTGGCGGAGAAGCGCTGGATGAAGCTTTGCAGCTCCTTGATCTTGTCCTCATTTTTGCGGTTCTGGTCGCGCATCATCCGCTGCATCAGCTGGCTGGATTCGTACCAGAAGTCGTAGTTACCGACATAGATTTTGATCTTGTTATAGTCCACATCCACGATATGGGTACAGACGTTGTTGAGGAAATGGCGGTCGTGGGACACGACAATGACGGTTCCCTCATAGTCCATGAGGAAATCCTCGAGCCAGCGGATCGAGGCGATGTCGAGATGGTTGGTCGGCTCGTCCAGCAGGATGATATCCGGCTGGCCGAACAGTGCCTGCGCGAGCAGCACCTTGACCTTCTGCTTGTCCGCCAGCTCGCTCATACCGCTGTAGAGCAGCTCATTCGGCAGGCCGAGGCCCTGCAAAATGCGGCCCGCCTCCGTCTCGGCCTCCCAGCCGTTCAGCTCGGCAAACTCGCCCTCGAGCTCGGCCGCCAGCGCGCCGTCCTCCTCGGAAAAATCCTCCTTCGCATAGAGCGCATCCTTCTGCTGCATAATCTCATAGAGACGGGGATTGCCGAGAATGATGGTGTCTAGAACGGTGTAGTCGTTATAGGCGTAGTGATCCTGCTTCAGCACCGACATGCGGGTCTTGGGATCGATCGCGACCTCGCCGGTCGACGGCTCAAGATCGCCCGACAGGATACGCAGAAAGGTCGACTTGCCCGCGCCGTTGGCGCCGATCACGCCGTAGCAGTTGCCGGGCACAAATTTGAGATTGACATGGGTGAACAGGTTTTGTCCGCTGAAATTCAGGCTGACATCCGATACCGTTATCATGAGCTCCTCCAAAAAATCGCAAAATTTCCATAATATAACGGATACAGTATATCACACCTTCTGTTGATGTGCAACCCACTGCGAACGGGTGAGCTGAAAAAGCGGTGCGGCATAGAAATACGGCACACCGAGCAGGCAGGCGGGCAGCCATCGGGCAAAGCGCAGATAGAGCGCCGCCGTCTCCTCTGTTCGTCCTTTCATCAGCCGACGGGCGTCCCGGATCGCCTCCCGTGCACTGCCGCTCTCCTCCAGCAGATACTGCGCCGGCATATAGCGCAGCATACAGAGCTGCAGCACCAGCAGTCCCATCAGCAGAAAGAAGAGCCCCGATATGAGCAGCAGCAGATAGATCAGCTGTTGCTCCGCCGAGACAAGTCCCCGCTGCAACAGCCCATCCCCCATTCCGAACAGCAGCAGAGACGGCAGCAGGCAGGGCACGCCGAAG
>USLV01000158.1 GCA_900555705.1 uncultured Oscillospiraceae bacterium
AGCACCTGCTTCGCCTTTTTGTGTCCCTCTTCCGCCATCTTCCGCAGACGGTTGTCGTTGAGAGAGATGATGGCGATTTCCGAGGCGGCAAAAAAAGCGTTGCAAAGAATCAGGATCAGCAGCAGAAGAAGCTGTAGCCAGAGATTACCGGACGTAGCAGGGTCAGGGTCCATGATGAAAAAAACTCCTTTCGTTTCGGGAAATTCAGATGCTCCCATCATACCGGGTTTTGAGCAACTTGTCAATCGCTGTTTGGTCCGATTTGCGGCACATAGGGGCGCGAAAGCCTGATTTCAGGCGGGAGAACACTCCTGTTCATGCGCGCTTCCGCTCGCCCGGTTTTGCGCCGTTTTGCGCCCTTTTCGGCAAGAGCAAAATTTCCCGTCTGAAACCTCATGAAAAACCGGGCTTTTTTCGAAAAAATTTGCTTTCTCCCTTTACACTGCCGGACAAACGTGATACTATAGGAAATGGTGCATTTTGTATGCACACATGTTTTTGTGCGGTTCTATTTTATCCTTAAAAGGAGGACATATTTCATGGCAAGAAAGTTCAAAACCATGGATGGCAACAACGCCGCCGCGCACGTATCCTATGCGTTTACCGATGTTGCCGCCATCTATCCGATCACGCCCTCTTCCGTGATGGCTGAGGTGACCGATGTGTGGTCTGCTGCGGGTCAGAAGAATCTGTTCGGCCGTCCCGTCAAAGTGGCGGAGATGCAGTCTGAGGCTGGTGCCGCCGGTGCGGTGCACGGTTCGCTCGCTGCCGGTGCGCTGACGACGACCTATACTGCGTCACAGGGCCTGCTGCTGATGATCCCGAATATGTATAAAATCGCGGGCGAGCTGCTGCCGAATGTCATTCACGTATCGGCTCGTGCGCTGGCGTCGCACGCGCTCTCCATCTTCGGGGATCATTCCGATATCTATGCCTGCCGCCAGACCGGCTATGCCATGCTCTGCTCGTCCAACCCGCAGGAAGTCATGGATCTCGGCGCGGTCGCGCATCTGGCCACCCTCAAGGGCCGCGTACCGTTTCTGCATTTCTTTGACGGCTTCCGCACCTCTCACGAGATTCAGAAAATCCAGGTGTGGGATTACGAGGATCTGCGTGACATGCTGGACACCGAGGCGGTTGCCCGCTTCCGTCAGAACGCTCTGAATCCGGAGCATCCGGTTCAGCGCGGCACGGCGCAGAATCCCGACATCTTCTTCCAGGCCCGTGAGGCGTGTAACACCTACTATGAGGCGATTCCGGCCGTCGTGGAAGAGTACATGAACAAGGTCAACAAGAAGATCGGCACCAATTACAAGCTCTTCAACTATCATGGTGCCCGCGATGCGAAGCATGTCATCATCGCGATGGGTTCGGTCAACGATACGATCGAGGAAACCATCGACCATATGAACGCTGCCGGCGAGAAGGTCGGCCTCGTCAAGGTCCGTCTCTATCGTCCGTTCTCCGCGAAGCACCTGATCGCCGCCCTGCCGTCCTCTGTGGAGAGCATCTCGGTGCTCGACCGCACCAAGGAGCCGGGCTCGATCGGTGAGCCGCTGTTCCTCGATGTCTGCGCGGCGCTGAAGGGCAGCAAGTATGAGAATGTCAAAGTGTTTGGCGGCCGCTATGGCCTCGGCTCGAAGGATACCACCCCGGGCCAGATCATTGCCGTCTACCGCAATATGGAGGCTGCCCGTCCGAAGAAGCGCTTCACGATCGGCATCGAGGACGACGTCACCAACCTGTCCCTCAAAGTGAAGGAGAGCCCGGATACCACCCCGAAGGGTACCCGCTCCTGCAAGTTCTGGGGTCTCGGCTCCGACGGCACCGTCGGCGCCAACAAGAACTCCATCAAAATCATCGGCGACCACACCGATATGTATGCGCAGGGCTATTTCTCCTATGATTCGAAGAAGTCCGGTGGCGTTACGATCTCCCACCTGCGCTTTGGCAAGAAGCCGATCAAGTCCACCTATTTTGTCAGCAAGGCGGACTTTGTCGCCTGCCACAATCCCTCCTATGTCGACAAGTACGACATGGTCAGCGATATCAAGCCGGGCGGAACCTTCCTGTTGAACTGCTCTTGGGATCTCGAGGAGCTGAACCAGCACCTGCCGAGCGAGATGAAGCAGTATATCGCGAAGAACGATATCAAGTTCTATACCATTGACGCGACCCATCTGGCCAAGGGCATCGGCCTCGGCAACCGCACCAATACCATCCTGCAGGCGGCCTTCTTCAAACTTGCGAAGGTCATCCCGGTGGACGATGCGGTTCAGTTCATGAAGGAGGCGGCGACCAAGTCCTATTCGAAGAAGGGCGAGGCCATCGTCAAGATGAACCACGACGCGATTGAGTGCGGCGTCAAGGAAGTCAAGAAGGTCAAGGTCCCGGCGGAATGGGCCAAGAAGGGTGAAGCTGCTGCCGTGAAGGTCGCCGAGGGCGGCCGTCCGGAGATCAAGGGGTATATCGATAATATCCTGACCCCGGTCAACGCGCAGAAGGGCGACCAGCTGCCGGTTTCCACCTTTGTAGAGAACGCGGACGGTACGGTGCCGCTGGGCTCCGCTGCTTATGAGAAGCGCGGTATCGCGGTGGATGTGCCGGTCTGGGTTGCCGAGAACTGCATCCAGTGTAACTTCTGCTCCTATGTCTGCCCGCACGCGGTCATCCGTCCGGTCATTCTGGACGAGGCCGAGGCGGCTGCGGCTCCTGCCGGCATGAAGATGAAGCCCGCGACCGGCCTGCCGGGTAAGCAGTTTGCGATGACCGTTTCGGTTCTCGACTGCACCGGTTGCGGCTCCTGTGCTTCGACCTGCCCGGGCATGAAGGGCAATAAGGCGCTGGTGATGCAGCCCCTCGAGAGCCAGCTCGCGGAGCAGGAGATCTTTGCCTATGGCCAGGGTCTCGCCGCGAAAGATGATGTCTCCGAGAAGTTCAAGGCCACGACGGTCAAGGGCAGCCAGTTCAAGCAGCCGCTGCTCGAGTTCTCCGGCGCCTGTGCCGGCTGCGGCGAGACGCCGTACGCGAAGCTGGTTACCCAGCTGTTCGGCGATCGGATGTATATCGCGAACGCCACCGGCTGTTCCTCGATTTGGGGCGGTTCTTCGCCGTCCACCCCGTATACCGTCAACAAAGAGGGGCACGGTCCGGCCTGGGCGAACTCCCTGTTTGAGGACAACGCGGAGTACGGCTACGGCATGTTCCTCGGTGTGACTGCCCGCCGCAACCGTGTCGAAGATCTGATGAAGCTCTTTGTCGAAAAAGATGCCGGTTTCGGCGTGAAGGAAGCCGCGCAGGCGTGGCTCGACGGCAAGGACAACGCCGATGCCTCCAAGGCGGCTGCGGCGCTGCTGGTGCCCGCGCTGGAGAAGGCGGTTGCCGAGTGCAAGTGCGAGATGCTCCCGCTGTTTGAGGAAGCACTCGCGGCGAAGGATATGTTTGTCAAGAAGTCCTTCTGGATGTTCGGCGGCGACGGCTGGTCCTATGACATCGGCTTCGGCGGCGTGGATCATGTGCTCGCCTCCAATGAGGATGTCAACATTCTGGTCTTTGATACCGAGGTGTATTCCAACACCGGCGGCCAGGCATCCAAGGCTACCCCGACCGGTTCTGTTGCGCAGTTTGCGGCGGCCGGTAAGGCGGTCAAGAAGAAGGATCTCGGCGCGATTGCGATGAGCTATGGCTATGTCTATGTGGCGCAGATCGCCATGGGCGCGGATATGAACCAGTGCCTGAAGGCGATTCAGGAGGCCGAGAGTTATCCGGGCCCGTCGCTGGTCATTGCCTACGCGCCCTGCATCAACCACGGCATCAAGGGCGGTATGGGCATTTCCCAGCAGGAGGAGAAGAAAGCGGTGGAGGCCGGTTACTGGCATCTGTATCGCTTCGATCCGCGCAAGGAGGATGCGTTCTCCCTTGACAGCAAGGAGCCGACGGCGGCCTATCGCGACTTCATCATGGGAGAGGTTCGCTATAACTCGCTGACCCGTTCTTTCCCGGATCGCGCGGAGAAGCTGTTTGAGCAGGCGGAGAAGAACGCCGCTAATCGCTATGAGCACCTTGTGCGTCTGGGCGAGCTTTACAG
>USLV01000159.1 GCA_900555705.1 uncultured Oscillospiraceae bacterium
AGGGGGAACCGTCAGGGTTCCCCCCTCGCGCAACAATCACCCGCCCGCAGGCGTCGAAAGAGGGGGAATCGGTACGATTCCCCCTCTTTTGTTCAGCTTGGCGTAAATGGCCAGCTTTAGCTGGACTTTTTCGACAAGCAGAAGCCCTGCGGAGGAGAAAATCCGCAGGGCTTCTTTATGTGCGGTGTCTCATCCAGAAAAGACAGCCGCTGTCCCGAAAACGGTTTGCTGTGTCAGGCATACCGTCTGGCGCCGACAAAACGGTCGGTGAAGTATTTCATAGAGGTGTTGTAGAGACAGACGGGTTTTTCCTCATTGTTGGCGGCGATGAACGCGCCGTCGCCGAGGTAGATGCCGACATACTGCGCCGCGCCCTCGGTCTCCATCCAGTAGAACACGAGATCACCCGGCTGGAGCGCGTCCGCCTCCACCGCCTCGCCACCCGCAAACTGCTCGGTTGTGCGTCGGGGTACCGAGATGCCGTTTTGGGTCAGGCAGTAGTAGACGAGACCGGAGTTGTCGAAGGAATCCGGGCCTGCCGCGCCATAGACAAACGGCGCGCCTTCCAGCGTCGCCGCCAGCTTGGCAACCGCCGCGCCGCTTCCGGTCGGGGTCTCCGACGGCTTATCAGCCGGCTCATCGGGCTTGTTGTCCGGCTCCTTTGTGGGAGGCTCGGTCGGATCGCTTTCCGGCCTGGTCGGATTCGCCGGAGGCTCGGTCGCCTCGGGCTGCGTCTCGGTGGGATCCGGAGCCGGGGCAGTGGTCAGTGTAGCCTTTTCGGTGGTTGTTGTCGTGGGGGTATCGGAGGAGCTGTCCGGTTTGTCATCCCCGCCGCACCCGGCAAGGGAAACCGCCAGAACAGCCGCTGCTGCCAGAAGAGATAACCGCATTGTCCATTTCATATCAACCGCTCCTTTTTCGTTTTGTTCTGATACCAGTATAATCCGGGCGGAACTGGAATGCAATGACAGGGCGGTTACAATTCGGTTTCAGATTTGTTTCCGGCTGCCGCCAAAGAATACAAACCTGTTACCTGTGTCGAAATTGGATGAAAAAGCTGTAACCAATCGGGCAGATGTGCTATCGCCGCTGTTTGCCCCGGATGCGGCACTCTGCCAAAACCGCGCCGCCGAGCATCAGGATCGCCCCGGCGATTTGCAGCGGCGACAGCGTCTCCCGCAGAAACAGGAGCGAAAAACAGACGGCGGACAACGGCTCGAGATACCCGCAGACGGCAACGGTCTGGATGGGCAACCGGCCGATCGCCGAGAAATAGCAATAGCAGCCGATCCCCGTATTCAGCAGCCCCAGCACGAGGATCGGCAGGACGCTGGACGGCGGGATGTGCAGAACGAATCCCTTTCGGAGACCGACAAAGAGGGCAACGGTCAGAAAAGCGGCCAGCAGCTGCAGCGCGGCGTTTTCCAGTCCGGTGATCCCGGCCGCTTTTTTATTGCAGATGATCATGAGAGCATACAGAATCGCCGACAGGATGCCGAAGAGGATGCCCAGACGGCTGCCGCTCCCGACCGATGTCCGGCCGTTCAGAAGGCAGATGCCGCACAGCACGAGAACAAAGCCGACGAGCTTCGGCGCGCACAGCCTTTCCCGAAACAGAAACGGGGACAGCGCCATCACCAGGACCGGTCCGGTGTAATACAGCAGCGAGGAAATCCCGACGCCGATCTGTGCATAGGCCTCATAGAGACAGAGCCAGCTCGCTCCCATGGCCGCGCCGGACGCACAGAGAAACAGGAACGGCTTTTTCTTCTGATGAAATGTCGGCCTTCCGCCTCGGGACAGGTACAGCGCCGTCAGCAAAAGACTGCCGATCAGCGTCCGCAGCAAGACGATTTCGTCGCTGTCGAGTGCGATCCGACTGGCGACAATCCCGTTCGATCCGAACAGCAGCAGCGCCGCGAAATATTTCCCATAGGCCCGTCTGATGGCCATCGCCCCCCATTTTTTTGATTGCAGTTGCAAATATCGCAGCAATAGTGTACCATAGAACGAAGCAGTTGAAAAACGAATGTTTATCATATCAAGCAGCACAAATTCAGATGAAAGGGGGAGTGGGGCGGATGGATACGAACCTGCTGAAATACATGGCCTTTATCAGGACAGTGGAATACGGGAGCTTTACGAAGGCGGCGGAGGTTCTGCACTATTCCCAGTCTGGGATCAGCCGCATGATCCGCGATCTGGAGCAGGAGTGGCGAATCACCCTGCTGGAGCGCAACCGTGCGGGGGTTCGGCTGACCTCGGACGGGATGCGTGTGCTGCCCCTGGCGAGAAGTCTTTGTGAGGACTATCAAAAGCTGCTCATGCAGGTGGAGGATATCCAGGGGGTGCAGTCCGGGATGATCCGCATCGGGACGTTTTCCAGTGTCGCCACCCACTGGCTGCCGCCGATCATCAAAGCCTTCCAGCGGGACTATCCCGGCATCGACTATGAACTGCTGCTCGGGGACTATACGGAGATTGAAACCTGGATTGAGGAGGGGCGGGTGGACTGCGGTTTTCTGCGGCTGCCGACGAAGCCGGAGCTGGAGACGATTTTTCTGGAACGGGACAGGCTGCTGGCGGTTCTGCCGGAAAATCATCCACTGGTCGGGCAGGAGAAGGTGCCGCTGGAGGCGCTTTGCGGCGAACCGTTCCTGCTCCTCGAAAAAGGGGCGAAGGCGGAAATTTCCGAGCTGTTTGAACGGAGCGGACAAAAGCCGCAGACCCGTTTCACGACCTGGGACGACTATGCCGTCATGTCCATGGTGGAGAGCGGGCTCGGCCTGAGCATCCTGCCGGAGCTGATCCTTCGTCGGATCCCCTATCGGATCGTTGCCAGAGAGCTGGATGTACCGGCTTGGCGTGACATTGCTCTCGCGCTGCGGGATCGGGAAACGGCGTCGCTGGCCGTCAAACGGTTTCTGGACTATCTGGATTACCGACACGCCGCCGATTGAGCGGAGGCGTAGACGGAGAAAAGAACGGCACAGCTGCGGCTGTGCCGTTCTTCTGATTCTGGTCACATTCTGGTCAGGATTTCGCGCCGTCCGGCGTCAGACCTTCTCGACGCCGAGGGTAACGGTCTCGCCGTTGATATCCCATTCCTTGCAGTAGCCGGACCGGGCACCGGACGCGATGGCGTCCGCCAGCACGTCCTGCCGGATGCGGTCGGCATTGGCCGCGAGGATTGCGAGGATCCTCTCGCTGCCGTCGGCCGAGACCGTGATGTGATCGGTCACATCAAAGCCGGCCTCCTTGCGCATGGTCTGGAGCTTGCTGACCAGCTCGCGGACGAAGCCCTCCTCGATCAGCTCCGGGGTCAGCGCGGTGTCGATCGCGACCGTCACGCCGCCCTCCGTGAGGGAATAGAAGCCCTCGCGCTGCTGCGTCTCGATGAGGAGATCCTCCTCGGCCAGACGGATGTCGCCGCCGGACAGCGTCAGTGTCAGCGCGCCGTCGGTGTCAAGCGCACGCTTCGCCGCTGCGCCGTCGAGACCGGCGAGCGCCGTCCGGATTTCGCCGAGCTGCTTGCCGTATTTCGGGCCGAGCGTCTTGAGCTGCGGCTTGAACTGATAGGAGATGAAGTCCGAGACAGCGTCGGTAAAGACGACCGACTTGATGTTCAGCTCCTCCTCGATGATGCGGACATAGTAGCTGTCAAGCGGATGATCCGCCTTGACATACATGGTGCCGAGCGGCTGGCGGTTCTTGATTGCGGCGCCGTTGCGGGCGGCGCGGCCGAGCACAACGATGTCCAGCACCTCTTCCATATCCGCCTCGAGCTGCGGGTCGATCCGGGCCGCGTCGCTCTCGGGGAAGCGGCAGAGATGGACGCTCTCCGGCGCGGATTTGTCGATCGAGCAGACGAGGTTGCGGTAGATGTCCTCGGCCATGAACGGGATCATGGGGGCGGCCGCCTTCGCGACCGTCACGAGCGCCGTATACAGCGTCATATAGGCGGCTTCCTTGTCCGGCGTCATGCCCGCGCCCCAGTAGCGCTCGCGGCAGCGGCGGACATACCAGTTGCTCATCCCGTCGACAAACTCCTGCAACGCGCGGGCAGCCTCGGGGATGCGGTAG
>USLV01000160.1 GCA_900555705.1 uncultured Oscillospiraceae bacterium
CGGAGATGTGTATAAGAGACAGTATTTGATGACCGCTTTGGCTCGGAAGTAGCCGGGAGCAGCCTTGCCGCCGAGCAGATAGACGGTGGGGGTGAAATCCGGGAAGCGTCCTTCCTTCAGTCCGAGATAGAGGTCGAAGATGGAAAAAGCGTTGAGCAGCTGCCGCTTGTACTCGTGCAGCCGCTTGACCTGTACGTCGAAGAGAAAATCCGTCCGCAGCGAGATGCCCTCGCGCTGCTCGACCAGCGCGGCCAGACGCTGCTTGTTGGTTTCCTTGACCGCTGCAAACGCCTGCAAAAACGCCGCGTCATCCTGAAACGCCTCGAGACGGCGGAGCTCGCCGAGCTCGGTGAGCCAGCCGTCGCCGATGGTGTTGGTGATCAGCGCTGCGAGCCCGGGATTGGCGAGCGCCAGCCAGCGCCGCTGGGTGATGCCGTTGGTCTTGTTCTGGATCCGTCCGGGATAGAATGCCTGCCATTCGGGAAACACACGGGTTTGCAGAAGCTCGGTGTGCAGCCGGGCGACGCCATTGACCGTGTGACAGACAAAAAATGCCATGCGCGCCATATGAATGGTGTTGTCCGTGATGATCCAGTAGCGTTCCGCCGTGTCGCCGGTCAGCGAATGGCGACGCAGCTCGCGCTGCAATGCGTGATGAAGCCGGACGACGTATTCGTAGACATGCGGCAACACTTCGCGGAACAGGGGGACGCTCCAGGTCTCGAGCGCCTCCGGCATAACGGTGTGGTTGGTATAGGAAAAAGCGGCGCGGGCAACATTCAGCGCCTTGGTGAAGGAGAGGCCTTCCTGCTCGACCAGCAGCCGGATCAGCTCGGGGATGGCTACGACCGGGTGGGTGTCGTTGAGCTGAACGGCGAAGCGCTCGGCAAAACGCACGAGGCTGCCGATGCGGATCGATTTATACCGGCGCAGCATGTCCTGCAACGAGGCGCTCACGAAGAAATACTGCTGCTTCAGCCGCAGCCGCTTTCCCTCTTTGGTTTCATCGTTCGGATACAGGACGGCGCTGATGGCCTCCGCCCGATCCCGCTCCTGAAACGCTCCGGCATAATCCTGCTGCTGGAACGCCTCCAGATGAAACGGATGCAGCGGCTCCGCCTGCCAGAGACGGAGATTGTTGACGGTTTGCCCGCCGTAGCCGATCACGGGGGTGTCATAAGGGACGGCATAGACCCGCTGATCACCGAAGGTCACAAGCACGCGATCCTCTTCGCGTCGGATGGACCAGGGATCGCCAAAACGCTGCCAGTCGTCCGGCTCCTCCCGCTGAAACCCGTTCTCGACGCGCTGGCGGAACAGCCCATAGCGGTAACGGATGCCGTAGCCGTCCAGCGGAATGCCTTTCGTGGCGGCGGAATCCAGAAAACAGGCGGCGAGGCGGCCGAGACCGCCGTTGCCAAGCGCGGGATCGTCAAATTTTTCGAAAATGGCGAGATCGATCCCCAATTTTCCGAGAAACGCGGCGACTTCATCGCGTTCCCCGGTATTCAACAGGTTGCTGTCGATCAGCCGTCCGAGCAGAAATTCAGCCGAGAGATAGGCCACACGGCGGCCCTTGCCCGGATGCTCCCATTTCGGCGCGACCCGGGCAAGCACCGCTTTGCCGATGGCGTGGTAGAGCTGTTCAGGCGTCGCACTACGCGTGCGCACGTGGAAGTCCTGGTGGAGAATGGCGGTAATCTGCTGCTGTATGGTCATGGATATCCGTCCCTTCAACGATTATAGAGCACGGTCAGCTCCCGCAGCTGGTCGGCCAGCCGACCGGTTACATCCTGCGGCCGCAGGCGCCAGCTCCAGTTGCCGCCGACGGTGGCGGGGGTATTCATCCGGGCGCTGTTGTCCAGGATGAGCAGGTCCTGCATCTGGAAGATCGCGACATCGGCGATGCTGGCATAGGCGGCATACAGCATCGCGGTCGGAATATGGAGCGGGGAACGCACCCGGAGATAACGCATCATGAATGAAAGCGTCTCCGGGTCGGCCTTCCGGCAGAAGCCGAGGATGGTGTCGTTGTCGTGTGTTCCGCCGTAGACCACGAGGTTCTGCGACTGGAAGTTGTGGGGAAGATGCTCGTTTTGAGGCTGGCCGTCGAAACCGAACAGCAGCACCCGCATGCCGGGATAGCCGGTCTCCCGCAGAAGCGAACGAACGCTGGGATGCAATACGCCGAGATCCTCGGCGAGAATGTGAGCACCCGGTACCGCACGCCCGATGGCGTCCGTCAGCTTTTTACCCGGTCCCTCCCGCCATTCTCCCTCCACAGCGGTATCGCAGTCAGCCGGGATGGCATAATAACGGGAGATGCCGATAAAATGGTCAATGCGGATCACATCATACAGCCCCGCGGAGGCAATGACCCGGTGACGCCACCAGGAAAATCCATCCTGCTCCATACATTTCCAATCATAGAGTGGATTGCCCCAGCGCTGGCCGGTTGCGGAGAAAGCGTCCGGCGGTACGCCGGCGACAGCGGTCGGACGGCCCTCTCCGTCCAGCTGGAACTGGCGGCGATTGGCCCAGACATCCGTGCTGTCCAGCGCTGCATAGATAGGCAGGTCACCGATGAGAGAGATTCCCGACTGGTTGGCGTACTGCCGCAGAGCGATCCATTGACGGAAAAACTGATACTGACAGAATTTCCAAAACCCGATCCGGTCCGCAAGCAGTTTCTCAAACCGTCGAAGCGCCTGCGGCTCCCGGAGGCGGATATCCTTGTCCCAGAGCAGCCATTCCTGCCACCCGAAATGTTCTTTAAGTGCCATGAAAAGCGCATAGTCCTCGAGCCAGTCCGCATGCCGACTGCAAAAGGCGGCGAAGGCAGGGGACTCGCTTCCCTGAAACCGTTTCCAGGCATGCCCCAGCAGCTCGAGACGGGCGGGGAAAAGCGCGCCGTAGTCGACCTGATCGCTAAAGGGACGCATCAGCGGCCGCAGCTCCCGGGCAGTCAGCAGCCCCTCGTCCCGCAGTCGCTCTAAATCAATGAAATAAGGATTACCTGCAAAAGAAGAAAAAGACTGATAGGGGCTGTTGCCATAGCCGGTCGGCCCGACCGGCAGCACCTGCCAGTAGCGCTGGCCGCCCTTTTTCAGAAAATCCACAAAGGAAAAGGCCGCGTCCCCCAGTGTGCCGATGCCATAGGGAGACGGCAGGCTGCTGATCGGCAGCAAAATTCCAGCACCGCGTGGCAAACGTTTTTCCATTCCAAACCCCCCGGTTTTGATGAGTAATTGACAGGCGGCAGATACCGCAGGGACGCTGCAAAAGAAGCCACTGTTACCAGTATATCATGAATGCTCCGGAAAACCTACACTTTTCTGTTATTATATCCGAATAAAGTGAGAAAAATCGTGCCGAGGATCGCGAGCAAATGGATTCCGCATGGAATGGATGCATTGCGGTTTTCGGTAAATGGATGGGAGAAACGCCGTTTTGCAGGATTTTTTTATTTTCCTGCCGCTTTGCGGCCGGTTGGGGGAAAATCACGGGATTTTTTTGACGAAAACAGGGGGAAGATGTATCGTATGAAAGTTTTTTTCGCGATTCCTGCAAATTTGAAAGAAAAAATATTGCAAAAGCAGCGGAAGTATAGTATAATGAAGGACTAGAAGGCAAAGGCGGCTTTTTCGCGAGCCCTTCCTTTGTACATACCCCAGTTTTTACTTAAATTAAGGAGGAGCACCAGATATGTCGTATGTAAGTGAACAGCTTGAGCGCGTGATTCAACTCAATCCGGGCGAGCCGGAATTTCAGCAGACCGTAACAGAGGTTCTCTCTTCTCTGGAGCCTGTTTTCAATCAGAATCCCCAGTATGAAAAGGCCGGTATCATCGAGAGAATCACCGAGCCGGAACGCCAGATCAAGTTCCGTGTGCCGTGGGTGGATGACAACGGCAAGGTGCAGGTCAACCGCGGCTATCGCGTGCAGTTTAACGGTGCCATCGGTCCGTTCAAGGGCGGTCTGCGGTTTCATCCGTCTGTGAATATCAGTATCATCAAATTCCTGGGCCTGTCTCTTATACACATCTCCGCGCCCACGAGACCTCTCTACATCTCGTATGCC
>USLV01000161.1 GCA_900555705.1 uncultured Oscillospiraceae bacterium
CGTGGGCTCGGAGATGTGTATAAGAGACAGAGAATGGAAAAAGACAATCCCAAAAAGTAACTTCAAAATTTGTTTATAAACACGGCAGAGCAATGTATGCTCTGCCGTGTTTTTTTGCATATTCCGCTTTTCTCAATGCTTTTCGGTCAGCTTGGCTTCCAGCTCCGTCTTACGATCCTCGTAGCCGGGCTTGCCGAGGAGGGCAAACATATTCTTCTTATACGCCTCCACGCCGGGCTGGTCGAAGGGATTCACATCCAGCAGATAGCCGCTGAGACCGCAGGCATACTCGAAGAAGTAGATAAGCTGGCCCATCGCCTTTTCGTCCAGCCCGTCGGTGTACAGTGTGACGTTGGGCACGCCGCCCTCCACATGGGCCAGCAGGGTACCGTCCATGGCCTGCTCGCGGATGAAGTCCATGCTCTTTCCCGCCAGGAAGTTCAGGCCGTCGAAGTTGCCCTCCAGCTTGTCGATGAAGAGGTCCTGTGCGGGCTTCTTGACATCCACGATGGTCTCGAACATGGTGCGGGAGCCTTCCTGGATGAACTGGCCCATGGAGTGCAGGTCGGTGGAGAAGATGCAGCTTGCGGGGAACAGACCCTTGTTGTCCTTGCCCTCGCTCTCACCGAACAGCTGCTTGTACCACTCGTTCATGAGGGTGAAGTTCGGCTCATAGCACTCGAGGATCTCGATGCTCTTGCCCTTGCGGTACAGGATGTTGCGGATGGCAGCATACTTGTAAGCGTCGTTGTCCGGGCTCAGGACGGAGAAGCGCTCCATGGCATCGGCAGCGCCTTTCATCAGGTCGTCGATGCTGATACCGGCAGCAGCAATGGGCAGCAGGCCCACAGCGCTCAGCACGGAGTAGCGGCCGCCGACGTTGTCGGGCACGACGAAGCTCTCATAGCCCTCGCGGTCGGCGAGGCTCTTGAGGGTGCCGCGGGCCCGGTCGGTCGTGACATAGATACGGCGGCGAGCCTCCTCGCGGCCGACGGTTTTTTCGAGATAGTCCCGGAATACGCGGAACGCGACGGCCGGTTCCGTCGTCGTACCGGACTTGGAGATCACATTGATGGACACGCGCTTACCCTCGCAGAGCGCGAGCAGCTCATTCAGCGCGGTCGAGCTGATGCTGTTACCAGCGAAAAACACCTGCGGCGTCTTCTTCGGGAGCAGATTATACTGCGGCGAGCGCAGGAATTCGATCCCCGCGCGGGCACCGAGATAGGAACCGCCGATGCCGATCGCGATAAACACGTCGGTGTCCTCCTGAATGCGTTTCGCGGCCTCCCGGATCCGGCCGAACTCCTCTTTGTCATAGTCGGTCGGCAGCGACAGCCAGCCGAGAAAATCCGAGCCGAGACCGCTGCCTGCATGCAACATCTCATGCACCGCAGAAACCTGTGGCTGCAGCGCCTCCCACTCATGATTACGAACAAATCCCTCGAGATAACGAGTATCCAAGGAAACCGGCATACACAACATCCCTTCCTGTTCTTATGGTTCTATTCTACAATATTTCCCTGCTGTTTGCAACCCAGTTTGCACAAATTTCTAAAATTGTTTCCATTTGCAGGAAACCTTCAGCGGCAGAGCGCACGGAACAACCGTCCAAAGGCGGCCCCAAAGGTCAGCCGTCCGATTGCCTTCTGCGCACGGATCGGATAGGAAGCAAGCGTCTCCCCATCCAGTTTGAGCAGCACCTCCCCAATCACCTGCCCCTCTTCAACCGGCGCCTCGAGATCTGCCGCAAGCGTTGTTTCACAGACAATTTTTCCTTCCTGCCCTTTACGCAGCAACAGCGGCTTCGGCGGATCGGCTGCGGGCGAAACCGCCGCCTCCAACCCGTGCAGAACCGGTACCGGCGTCAGGGTAGCAGGATCTACCTGCGGCGTATAGATGCTGTAGTTGGCAAAACCGAAGTCCAGCATTTTCCGCGCGCCGCCAAACCGGTCGTTCGTCGTCTCGCAGCCAAGAATGACAGCGACCAGCCCCAGGCCATCCCGCTCCGCCGTTGCGGACAGGCAGTGGCCTGCCGTCGAAGTGGTGCCGGTCTTGAGCCCGGTTGCGCCGCTGTAGTGGCGGATCAGCTTGTTGGTATTCACGAGCTCGGATTCACCGTTCCGCAGCGAATCCATCCAGATCGTGGTAAACTCCATGATTGCCGGATGTGTCATCAGTTCCCGGGACATGACCGCCACATCATAGGCACAGGAATAGGCCTCGTCATTCAGGCCGCTGCAATCGAGAAACCGCGTGTCGTTCATACCAAGCTCCGCTGCCCGCTCATTCATCCGCTGGACAAACCCCTCGACCGAACCGCTGACGTGTTCCGCAAGCATTGCACAGGCATCGTTTGCCGAGACAACGGCCGCCGCCTTGAGCAGATCATGAACCGACATGACCTCGCCTTCCTCAAGCCAAATCTGCGAACCGCCCATCGAAGCGGCATAGGCTGAGCAGGTCAGCTGATCGTTATAGTCGACCAGCCCCTCGTCGATCGCCTCCATGACAAGCAGCAGCGTCATCACCTTGGTGACCGATGCGATCGGCAGATGCTCCTTCGCGTTTTTCTCGAACAACACCTGTCCGCTGCTCTGCTCCATCAGCACGGCGGATTTTCCTGCAACCTCCAGTGCTGTCGCATCGGTCGGCACACTGCCCTCCGCAGGTGTCCAGACCGCCTCATCCTCCTGCATCAGCTGCTCCGCCGTCTCGCCGGACTCCGTGTCGACTATCAGCCGGGCTGCCGCCGAGCCAAAGCCTGCCGCGAACACCAGCACCAGACATGAGAGCATCGCCAGCAGCCGCCGTATCCTGTTCATAGCCATCCCCCTGCTTTCCGTTTGTTTTGTTAACAGAATATGCAGCAGAGGGGCGGATTCATGCCATCGGAAACAGAAACAAAAAAGCGGGAATCCCTCCACAAAGAAGAGTATCCCCGCCGGGCCATCGCCCGATTCTTATTTCGCGAGAAAATCCCGGATTTTCTCTGAAAACGCCTCGAAAACGGCCTCGTCTCCGCAATGGACACGCACTTCCAGTTGTTTCGACAAATCCAGACTGAAAATTCCCAGGATGGACTTGGCGTCTACGACATACGTACCTTAGGCCAGGTCGACCGGGAAATCCGCCCCGGCACAAATGCGGACAAACCGCTTGGCCTCTTCGACCGTCTCCAGCTGAATACAGGTTGTATACATCCTCTTCTCCCCTTTTCCCAGCATCCGCTATATTGTTAAGTATACGCCGCTTTTTCTCGAAAAACAACCGCTAAAGCGGCCAACCCTTGGTTGAATTTTTCGACTTTTTCCGGTATAATAGATACAATTATTCGTTTGCGGAGGCAGGAGGACAGCGGGATGAGGGCCCTTTTTCACACGCTTGGCTGCAAAGTCAATCAATATGAGACCCAGGCGATGCGCCGGCTGATGGAGGAATCCGGCTATGAGACCGGCGAGTTTGCCGCCGGTTTTTCCGCAGGAGAAGACGACCAGCTGGTGTTGGTCATCAATTCCTGCACCGTGACCGGGGAGAGCGACCGGAAGCTGCGCCAGCTATTGCGGCGCTGTCGCCGCGACAACCCGCGCGCCGTCATTGTGCTGACCGGCTGCATGCCGCAGGCGTTTCCCGAGACAGCGGAGCATTTCGCAGAAGCCGATATCGTGCTCGGCAACGCCGCCCGTCGTTCGCTTCCGGAGCAGGTTGCGCGGTTTCTCGCCCTTGGGCAGCGCATTGTCGAAATCCCGACTCATGGCCGGGACTTTGAACCGCTCGCCATCCGGGAATTCCAGGGGCGCACCCGCGCCTTCGTCAAGATTGAGGACGGCTGCAACCGTTTCTGTTCCTACTGCATCATCCCCTATGCCCGCGGGCGTGTCCGCTCCCGATCGCTCGAGGAGCGGCGGGAAGAACTGGCGGCGCTTGCGGCAGGCGGTTATCAGGAGGTCGTGCTCGTCGGCATCAACCTGACCGCCTATGGCCAGGATCGCGGGCTGTCGCTCGCGGACGCGGTGGAGACGGCCTGTCTCTTATACACATCTCCGAGCCCACGAGACCTCTCTA
>USLV01000162.1 GCA_900555705.1 uncultured Oscillospiraceae bacterium
TGTAGAGAGGTCTCGTGGGCTCGGAGATGTGTATAAGAGACAGGTCGGTAAGGTGTTCACAGTTTATTCATCATTCGGACAAATCCTGCGTAAATTTGCGGTAAAATTAGGTGAATATGACAGGTTGCATTGTGGCGGTTTTTGCGGTATCATAAGAGTATATTTTTGTATTTATTGACGAATTGGCGGAGGGAAAGAGCATGCGGTTGCTGGAGCAGCGCATTTTGCAGGACGGAACGGTGGAAGCGGGCCACGTATTGAAGGTGGACAGCTTTCTGAATCATCAGATGGATGTGGCGCTGTTTGCTGAGATGGGGCGGGAGTTTTTCCGGTTGTTCGGCGACTGTGGTGTCACGAAGATTCTCACCATCGAAGCCTCCGGTATCGGCATCGCCTGTATCGCCGCGGAATTTTTTCGGGTGCCGGTGGTGTTTGCCAAAAAGTCGAAGGCAAGTAATCTCGGCGACGATTTCTATACGACGCAGGTGCACTCCTATACCCGCGGCACCGACTATGACATCCGCGTCGGACGGCGATATCTCTGTCCGGAGGATCGGGTGCTGCTGATTGATGATTTCCTTGCGAACGGCTGTGCGCTCGAGGGACTGTGCGAAATTGTCCGCGAGGCGGGCGCGACGCTGGTCGGTGCGGGCATCGCGATTGAAAAGGGCTTCCAGCCGGGCGGGCAGCGGCTCCGCGAGGCGGGGATCCGGGTTGAATCGCTCGCGATCGTCGACGAGATGGACGAGCACGGCATTGTTTTCCGCGAGAACTGAGATTTGCATTGGATACCGGTTCCCGGTGTCCTGTAAATATTTTATTTTCAGGAGGAACAGAATATGAAAAAGGCAGTCAAACTTCTGGCGATTCTGGCCGTGTTTGCGATGCTGTTCTGCTTCGCCGGTTGCAGCGAAACCGGCGACGACGAGAACAGCAGCAGTGGGGCGACCGGCATCAAGGCCATCCCGAAGGACCAGGTCAAGGTCGGCGTCATCCACATCGGCGATCCCGCCGACGGCTCGGGCTATTCCTATGCCCACGATGTCGGCATTCAGGGAATGCAGAAAAACCTTGGCCTCAAGGACGACCAGATCGTCCGTCAGCTGAATATCAACGACGGCGACAGCTCCGCGATCAAGACCGCGATTGAGGATTGCATTGCGAACGGCTGCAACATCGTTTTCGGCACGAGCTTTGGCTACATGGACACGATGGATGCCCTCGCGAAGGAATATCCGAATGTCATCTTCTCCCACGGCACCGGTTCGAAGTCGAATGAGACGAACTTCAACAACTATTTCGGCCGGATCTATCAGGCGCGGTACCTCGCGGGCGTGGCCGCCGGTCTGAAGACGACCTCCGGCAAGATCGGCTATGTCTCCGCCTATGGCACCGAGATGGCCGAAACCTGCAGCGGCATCAATGCCTTTGCGCTCGGCGTGCAGGCGGTCAACCCGGAGGCTGTGGTCTATGTCAAGACCCTGAACAGCTGGTATGATCCGCAGCATGAGACCGAGTATGCCGAGGCGCTGGTGGACATGGGCTGTGACGTCATTGCCCAGCACTGCGATACCGCCAATCCGCAGATTGTGGCGGAGAAAAAAGGCATTTTCGGCTGCGGCTATAACTCCGACATGACGAAGGATGCGCCGAAGGCACATCTGACTGCGCCGATCTGGAACTGGGATGTCTATTACACCGCTGCTGTGCAGGCGGCGATCGACGGCAAATGGGCCGCGTTCGGCAACTACTACGGCGGCATCAAAGAGGGCTTCGTGGACATCTCTCCGCTGTCCGAAAATTGCGCGGAGGGCACGGCTGCCCATGTCGACACAATTAAGGCGGCTTTCAAGGACGGCTCCTTCGACGTGTTCAGCGGCTCTCGCTTCACGCTTGGCGAGGACGGCAAGCTGACGATTGTGGAGGGCGATCTGACCAAGGCGGACGGCAGTGTTGCCGTCAAGGCCGGCGATCCCTCGGTCAGCGACGATGTCATCAAACTGACGATGGACTATTTTGTCCGCGGTGTCGAACTGAAATAATCCCGGCCGGATGGCTGTCGGAAGAGGAGTGCCGTTTTTGCGGCACTCCTCTGCCCGCTGAGGGCATGAATTGAGAGAACGGGTGAGAATGTGGAACAGAACAACGTCGCGATCGAACTCCGGCAGATCACCAAAACCTTCGGTTCGGTGGTCGCCAATGACGGGATCGACCTCTCGGTCCGCAAGGGCGAGATTCTGGCGCTGCTCGGGGAAAACGGCTCCGGAAAAACCACGCTGATGAACATGCTGTCCGGCATTTATAAGCCGGACAGCGGTGAAATCCTCGTCGATGGCCGCCCGGCCGTCATCCATTCCCCGGAGGATTCCAAACGGCTTGGCATCGGCATGGTTCACCAGCATTTCAAGCTGGTGGAGAACTTCTCTGCCGCCGACAACATCTGGATCGGCGCCGAGCAGGAGGGTTCGCCGCTGCTGCTGCCGGGACGGTATGAAAAAATTCGCCGGATTGGCGAGCGCTTCGGGTTCCAGATTGATCCGGAAAAGCTCGTCTGTGATATGGCGGTCAGCGAGAAGCAGACGGTCGAGATTCTGAAGGTGCTCTACTACGGTGCGGATATCCTGATTCTGGACGAGCCGACCGCTGTGCTGACACTTCAGGAGACCGAGCGGCTGTTCGGCGTGCTGCGCAATATGCGGGACAACGGCTGCGCCATCATCATCATCACGCACAAGCTCAACGAGGTGCTGGCGATCAGCGATCGCGTCACCATCCTGCGGAAGGGACGCAGCATCGGCACCGTCCGGACGGCGGAGACAGACGCCCGTCAGCTTACGGATATGATGGTCGGCCGGGCGGTGGAGCTTGCGATCGACCGTCCGGCCTGCAACGCCGGACAAACGCTGCTGGAGCTCCGCCATGTCACCGTACGGGGCGACGAGGGTACGAACGCGGTGGAGGATGTCTCCTTCGCGCTGCGAAGCGGAGAGATTCTCGGCGTTGCCGGTGTGTCCGGCTGCGGCCAGAAGGAACTCTGCGAGGCGATCGCGGGGCTTGTCCGGCTGCAAAGCGGCGAAATCTATTACGGCGAGGAGCGCATCGACGGCAAATCCCCGCGCGAGATCATCCGACGGGGCATCAGCATGAGCTTCATCCCGGAGGACCGGCTGGGCATGGGCCTGGCCGCCTCGATGAGCATCACCGATAATATGATGCTCAAGAATTATCGCGACGCCCGTGGACCCTTTGTCAACCGGCGGGCCGCCCGGCAGTCCGCCCGCGAGGTGATCGAGGAGCTCGAGATCGTGACCCCGGGAACCGAGACGCCGGTTCGTCGTCTCTCGGGCGGCAATGTGCAGAAGGTGCTGCTCGGACGGGAGATGCGTGCCGAGCCGACGGTGCTGATCACCGCCTACCCGGTTCGAGGTCTCGACATCCATTCCTCCTATACCATCTATAACATCCTCAACGAGGAGAAAAAGAAGGGGACAGCCGTCCTCTTTGTCGGCGAGGATCTCGATGTGATGCTGGAGCTCTGCGACCGCATCCTTGTGCTCTGCCATGGACAGGTCACCGGCATCGTGGATGCCCGCGAAACCGACAAGGAATCGCTCGGTCTGCTGATGACCGGTGGCGAGGCACCGGCGCCGGTCATCGCACCGCAGCCAGACAGCGCCTCGGCGAAGGGGTCGGACGCGGGGCAGCAGCCGTCCCGTCCGTCCGCCCGGAAGCAGAGGACGCCCCGCCAGCCGCTGCTGCGCATGGCGAAACGCGGCGATCTTTCGCCGGGGAAATCTCTGCTGTTTTATACAGCGGCTGTGCTGGCCGCGATTCTGGTCGGCGGCGTGTTCATCGCCTTCAACGGCGTCAACCCCCTCGACTACTATCGCACCGTCATCACCGGCTGCTTCGAGCGGCCGATCTATATCAACGGCTTCATCCGCATCGTTATCCCGCTGCTCATCACCTCGCTCGGCATTGCCGTCGCGTTCAGGATGCGCTTTTGGAATATCGGCGCCAACGGTCAGTTCATCGTCGGCGCGATCTGTGCCAACACGGCGG
>USLV01000163.1 GCA_900555705.1 uncultured Oscillospiraceae bacterium
GAAGACGGCATACGAGATGTAGAGAGGTCTCGTGGGCTCGGAGATGTGTATAAGACACAGGCCGCATATCGTCGGCTGTCAGTATCGTCATCTCATTTCCTCCCTGTATCGACAGATTTCGGCAAAAAGGCTGCTGCAAACCCGTTTGCAGCAGCCTTCCATTTACGATTCCGGGGTGTTTCCCGCCTCCTGCCGCCGATACTCGATCTGCAGCAGGTTCGGCAGTCCCTTGACGAGCGCTGCCCGCACCCGTTCATCCGGCTGGAACAACACAACCGTATGCCCGTTTTTCTTGCTGTGATAGGTGAAATAGTAGACACCGTCCGCGTCCGGCGACGGGGCGGCCATCACCTCACGGTCGAATTTGCGCCCCGCAAAAGCGGCGGACGAATAGCGCCCGAAGGACTCGATCTTACTGCCGCCGACCGAGACGACCCGGCGGCGGCGGCGCTTACCGATGATCTGGTCAATGTCGATGTCGCCGTTGGTGACACTGTATTCATATTCGATGTTCTGCGAAATAATCATCCACCAGACGCCGTAACCGACGCCACAGATGATAAACGCCAGGAAAAATCGCAGCAGCGGGATCATCATCACCAGCAGGATCAGTACGAGTCCACCGGCGATCACCCCGGCCATGATTGCGTATTCCTTTGATGTCTTCTGTTTGCGTATGATCTGTTCCACAAAAATATCGTTATCCATAGCTCCGAAATCCACGTCCTTTGCCATATTCTATAAAGAAGTATAGCACAATTCCAGCCGGGAATGCAACGGCAAAAGCCTCGCATTCGTGAACAGTCCGTTAATTCTTGCCAAGATGGGTGGATTGTGCTATACTGAACAGGATCAAGACCTGTCCGGGCGTTCCGCCCGCGTGAATATAAAAGGAGTGGTCAACAATGAACTGGCATATTGATACAAAATGTATCCAGGAGGGCTGGAAGCCGAAAAACGGCGAACCCCGCGTGCTCCCAATTGTGCAGAGCACGACCTTCCGCTATGAGAGCGCCGAGGCGATGGGCGACCTCTTTGATCTCAAGACAAGCGGCTCGTTCTATACCCGCCTTTCGAATCCCACCACCGACGCGGTGGAGGCCAAAATTGCGGCGCTCGAAGGCGGTGTCGGCGCGTTGATGACCTCTGCGGGACAGGCGGCCTCGATGCTCGCGGTGCTCAATATCGCGCACAGCGGTGACCATATCGTCAGCTCGAGCGCCATCTATGGCGGCACTTTCAATCTTTTTAACAAGACGTTGCGGGAACTCGGCATCGAGGTGACCTTTGTGGATCCGACGTCGACGGCGGAGCAGCTCGAGGCAGTGATGCGCCCGAACACCCGTCTGATCTTTGGTGAGACGCTGTCCAATCCGTCGCTCTGCGTGTTGGATATCGAGACCTTTGCCGCGGTGGCGCATGCCCATGCGGTGCCGCTGATTGTGGACAACACCTTCCCGACCCCGATCAACTGTCGTCCCTTCGAGTTTGGTGCGGATATCGTGGTTCATTCCACCTCGAAGTATCTCGACGGTCATGCGGTTGCGCTCGGCGGCGTCATCGTCGACAGCGGCAACTTCGACTGGGCGGCCGCCGGCAAATATCCCGAGCTGACCACCCCGGACGAGACCTATCACGGTGTCGTGTATACCGACCATTTCGGCAAAGCCGCCTATATCGCGAAGTGCCGGACGCATCTGATGCGCGATATGGGCGCGGCTCCCAGCCCACAGAACGCCTTCCTGCTGAGCCAGGGCATCGACACGCTGCATCTGCGGGTGGCGCGGCACTGCGAGAACGCCCGCCGCGTGGTGGCCTTCCTCGAGCAGGACGACCGCATCTCGTGGGTGTCCTATCCGGAGCTTTCGTCCAGTCCCTACTGCGCGCTGGCGAAGAAGTATATGCCGAACGGTACGAGCGGCGTTGTCTCCTTCGGCGTCAAGGGCGGCCGCGACGCGGCCTGCCGCTTTATGAATGAGCTGAAGCTCGCGGCGATCGCCACCCATGTGGCGGATCTGCGTACCTGTGTGCTGCATCCCGCCAGCACCACCCATCGTCAGATGAACGATCAGCAGCTCGCCGAGGCGGGTGTCACGCCGGATCTCATCCGGTTCTCGGTCGGCATCGAGCACGCCGACGATATCATCGACGATATCCGCGGAGCACTGGATACGCTCTGATCCGGAAGAAACCAACAGGCCGTCCGCTTTTGCGGACGGCCTGTTTTGTTGTGGATATCATGCCGGAACCGGCTTTTGGCGCTTCAGCCAGGCGATGGTGTCGGCAATGGTCAGGGCGAGGTCGCGGGGACGATAGCCGAGCTCGCTGGTCGCCTTGTCGTGGGAAAACTTGTCGTTGCTCTGCAGGGTGTAGAGCGAATAGCGGGTATAAAGCGGGCGCTGCCGACGGATTTTGGCGAGCAGCCCGAGTCCCGGTGCCGCTGCCCGCGCCATCCACATGGGCAGCACCGGCAGCCGCCGTCCGCCGGCGGCCCGCTTGGCGAGTGCGAGCACGTCCCGCACCTCGTAGTGACGGTTGGAGAGGATATAGCACTCCCCACACCGTCCCTTCTGCGCCGCGAGCAGGCATCCGGCCGCGACGTCCCGCACATCGACAAAGTCATAGCCGCCGCGGACACAGGCGGGAAGCCTTCCGCAGAGATAGTCGCTGACCATCTGCACCAGATGGTTGCCAGCCGCGTCGTATGGCCCGAGGATACCGGAGGGATGGACCACAACTGCGTCGAGCCCCGTCGCGACCGCGTCCAGCACCGCCTGTGTCGCCTCCGCCTTGGTCTTGGCGTAGCCGCCCTCGACCCAGTCGGGGGAGAATCGCCGCACCTCGCGCAGCACCGACAGCCCGTCCCGTTCGGGGATCGCATGGACCGAGCTGACATAGACCAGCCGACGGACACCGTACTCTCGACAGAGCGCGAGCACATTTTTCGTGCCGTTGATATTGACGTCACACATCGCTGCCGTTGCTTCGGAGGAGATATCGATGATACCCGCTGTATGGATGACAACCAGCTCGGCGCCGTCTGTATTCTCAAACAGGGGGCGGAGACTGTCCCGGCTGCGTACATCCCCGCGGATATAGCGGACCCGGTCGCTCTCCCGTGCCATTTCCCCGGGGAGGATCAGCCCGCGCACCGACGCACCCTCGCGCCGCAACAGACGGATGATGGTGCTGCCGAGATGACCGGCGGCACCGGTGACAATATAGAGCGTGGAGGGATGCTTCATAGCGGTTCCTTTCTCCGTGATGAACACGGTGTTGATTTTCTTTCTCAGCTGTATTATACTCGGATTGGACAGGCTTCACAACCGGCAGATTTTTCCGGTCCGGCCGGTTTCTGAACAAAAGCGACGCCATCTGTTGAAAAGGAGGAGCCGTTTTGAAAAAGTTTACAAACGATCACCGCACACGCGTCACACGGCTGCTGCTCCGGCGGGCGCTTACCGAGCTGCTTCGCCAGAAGCCGCTTTCTGCCATCTCGATCAAGGAGCTCTGCGAGACGGCAGGGGTTAATCGCGGCACTTTCTATAGCCACTATACCGATCTCCACGATTTGCTCGAGCAGATGGAGGAGGAGATGCTCGCGGATTTCCGGCGGGCACTGGATCCGTTGCTGGAGTCGGCGGGAGAGGAGGCGCTGCCGCCGATCCGGGTCACAACCGAGATTTTCCGCTGTCTGAGGGAGAATGCCGACATCTGCACCGTGACGCTGGGACCATATGGCGACAAGGCGTTTGCCATGCGGCTGATCAACCTCGGGCGGGAACGCTGCCTCGGGAGCTATACTCGTCTTTTCGCGGATGCCTCGCCAAAGCAGCTCGAGTTCTACTATGCGTTCGCGAGCGCGGGCTGCATCGGCCTGCTCCAGACGTGGCTTGCAGAGGGGATGCTGACCCCGGCAGAGGAGATGGCGCAGATGGCGGAGGATATGATGATGTATGGCGTCGGATTCCTGAGAAAAGAATAAGAATTTGTAAAAAAAATAGAAAACCTGTCTCTTATACACATCTGACGCTGCCGACGAAGCTAGAAG
>USLV01000164.1 GCA_900555705.1 uncultured Oscillospiraceae bacterium
GTCGTGGGTTTTCGCATAGCGGACAAAGTCGCCGACAATCAGATAGTAATCCACATACCCCATCTGCCGGATGGTCGACAGCTCATATTCCAGTCGATCAACCACCGCCTGCTCCGGCCGCTCGCCGTAATACCGATGCAGCCCTTCGTAACAGAGCTTGCGGAAATAGGCGTAGCCGTCTCCTCCGGGTGCGTCAAAGGCGGGGAGCTGCGTCTGGCCGAACACCAGCTCTACCCGGCAACGGTCGGCAATTTTTGCCGTGTTGTCGAACGCCTCGCCGAGCTGCGGGAAGAGTGCACGCATTTCCTCCTCGGATTTGATATAGAACTCCTCCGTCCCGAAGGTCATCGGCGACGGCTCCTCCAGCGTCGTATTGGTTTGGATGCAGACGAGTACCCGCTGCATATCTGCGTCTTCCCGACTGAGATAATGCGCGTCATTGGTGCAGACCAGTGGAATGCCGGTCTCACCCGAGAGACGGATCAGCTGCGGATTGATCGCCTTCTGCTCGGCCAGTCCATGATCCTGCAATTCGAGGAAAAAGTTGTCCGGGCCAAACAGCTCCCGATAGCTGAGAGCGATCTGCCTTGCCTTTTCATAGTCGCCGCTGCGGAGCGCCCGTGGGATCTCCCCCGCGAGACAGGCAGACAGCGCAATCAATCCTTCGTGGTACTGCTCCAGAAGCTCCCGGTCGACACGCGGACGGCTGTAGAATCCCTCGGTATAGGCGGCGGACATCATCTTGACCAGGTTGCGATAGCCGGTCTCATTTTCGCAGAGCAGCACCAGATGGGCATGCTCGCTGTCCGTGCCGTGTACCTTGTCGAATCGTGTGCGGGCCGCCACATAAGCCTCACAGCCGAGGATCGGGTGAATTCCCGCTTCCTTTGCCGCCTTATAGAAATCGACAACGCCATACATGACGCCGTGATCCGTGATCGCGACAGCGGTCTGCCCAAGCGACCGGACGCGCGCCATCAGCTCCCGGATCCGACAGGCGCCGTCCAGCAGGCTGTATTCCGTGTGTACATGCAGATGAACGAACGCCATGTCCTCTCTCCTTCCCTACAGCTCCTCCGCAAACGCCAGTATGCGCCGCAAGCGGTGGTTAACGCCGGAGCGGCTGAGCGGCTCCGAGAGCTCCTCCCCGAGCTCCCGAAGCGACAGCTCGGGATTTTCCAGCCTCAGCAGCGCCAGTTCCCGCAGCTCCTCCGGCAGCAGTTCCACGCCGCCGGCATCCAAAATCTTCTGCACTGCCTCGACCTGGACAGCGGAAGCCGCCACCGTCTTGTCGATATTCGCGCTCTCACAGTTGGCGACCCGATTGGCATTGTTCCGGATATTCTTGACCAGCTTGACATTCATCAGCTCGAGTGAGGCGCCGACAGCCCCCATCAGAGTCAGGCAATCTTCAATCTGTTCGCTCTCTTTGAGATAGACGATATGGTTACCCTTGCGGCAGATATACTTGGCCCGCAGCCCCAGTTCCCGCAGCAGCGCCAGCAGATCCCGCGCAAGATTATAGTACGGCACGGAAAATTCCAGATGATAGCCGACCTCCGGATTGACAATCGCGCCGCATGACAAAAATGCCCCCCGCACATAGGCGGAAAGGCAATCATCACATTCGAAATTCGCCCGGTTGATCCGGAGCGAGAGCTCACCACCGGCGTGTCCGAAGCGCACCAGCAGCTTTTGCCGCAGCTCCTCCGGCTCCACCGAAACGGCATACAGACCACCGGTCTCCAGAACAGGAAAGGCGGGCATTCCTACCGTCTCCGCCGTCAGCGCCGCATAGCGCGCCGCCACCGCCCGATGCTCGGTCTGGATCGACACGGCCTCCGCTGTAAAGGCGTGGGCCAGCTCCAGCATACCGTAGGTCTCCGCCAACCGGCAACAGGCAGAGGTGGACATCGTCTCGCACAGTTCCTGCTTCACATTGGAAGAAAACGACACGGCTCTTCTCGCCTCCCCCTCATTTCCTGCGGCCGTTCCGCCGCATATAGACCGACTCATGCGTATAGGCCAGCACCTGTCCGCGGATGCCGAAGAGTCCCGCTGCACAGGCCAGCAGGCCGAACAGGGACTCGCGCAGAATGAACGGCAGCATCTCTGCGGAAAAGTAATAGGTGACGATATCGCCGAACGAAGATAAGCCGTATGCCGCGAGACCACTCACTACCCATTCCATCACCGGCAGAACCGCCACCACCAGCAGAGAAGATACCGAGACGGAAACCATGGCAAACCGGGTGCTGTGTGCACCCCAGAGATAACGGTAGCCATAGAAGGAGGCCACACCGATCAAGACACCCAGATACCAGAACTGCCAATGCAGCAGCTGCTCCACCAGGAACCACGGCAGGATACCGACAACAGCACCGAGAAGCGCACCAATCGCCCCACGCAGATAGGCGAGCGGGGACTCGCGATCCTTTTGGAATTTATCTTCAAATGAGGCGCCCGCCAAAGCCGCCGCCTCGGTCGCACAGCGCCGGATCATCGCCAGCAACGCTTCGGCCTCCGTCTCCGGCAAGGTCAGCAGCACGCCGGAATCCAGCCGTGCCACCGTCAGGCCGGGGATCGCGAGCGCCTTTTCCAGCTTCGGCAGGTTTTTCTCCGAAATGCTGACCGACATGGCCAGTGTATGCGCCGGCAGCGTCAAGCGGAAGGCGATTCCCTCCGCCATACCGTCGACAGTACCGGTCACATCATTGACCCGATACCCGGCCGATCGACAGGCTGCCCATATCGCCTCGACAGACATCACATTCATCGTCCTTTCTGTTGAGAACCGTCCTCAGGCTTTCTGAATATCGCGGTGGTTGACCCGAACCGGTGATCCGTTTTCGGTCAGATGTTTCGACAGCTCCTCGGTCAGCGTCACCGACCGATGCTTGCCGCCTGTACAGCCAATCGCAATCACCAGCTGGCTCTTTCCCTCATTGCTGTAAAGCGGTACAAGATAGTCGATCAGCTCATACAGGCGTTTCTGAAAGCCCCTGGTGACCTCCCGATCAAGCACATAGTCCCGCACCTCCTTGTCGAGTCCGGTCTTGTGCTTCAGCTCGTCCACATAAAAGGGATTCGGCAGGCAGCGGACGTCCAGCACGAGATCCGCCTCGGAGGGATAGCCGTACTTGAATCCAAAGGACATGCACAGCACCGACATCCCATGGGAGGTATCCCCAAGGAACAGCGAGGTCACCTGCTCCCGCAGTTGGGCCGGTGACAGATGGGAGGTGTCGATCAGATAGTCGGTCCGGGAACGCAGCTCTCGCAGCATCTCCCGCTCTGCCTCGATTGCCCGCATCACCGATCCGCCGTTTTCATCCGTCAGCGGATGCTTGCGGCGGGTCTCCTTATAGCGCCGGGCCAGCACCTGATTGTCGCATTCGAGAAACAGGATTTTATAATCGCCGCCCTGTCGCTTCAGCTCATCCAGCCCTTCAAACAGTGTGTCGAACAGCCGTCCGCCTCTGGCGTCAATGACAAGCGCAACCCGCGACAGGGTGCCCTGCGATTGCAGGCAGAGCTCCGCAAACTTGGGCAGCAGCTTCGGCGGCAGATTATCCACGCAGAATGCGCCCATATCTTCCAAATAGCGGTTGACGGACGTTTTGCCCGCGCCGCTTAGACCTGTCACCACGAGAAAACGCATGATAAAACTCCTCCTTTGTTGCGATCGGCGCGAAATGCGCGCATAGCTGCTGTGCTTTCAGCAGGATAATGATAATTTCCCTGATTTTTTCCGTTGCAGGAAATATCCTTGTTCCCCTTACACCTGCTCCACAGGTGCATCTTCGCCAAGAATCTTGATTTCAGGCTCCAGTTTGACGCCCTTCTGCCGATAGACGACGCGCTGGACGTGCGCCATCAAGGCAAGGAAATCTTCGGCAGTGCCGCCGCGGTTGATAAGGAAACCGGCGTGCTTTTCGCTCACCTGTGCGCCGCCGATGCGCGCGCCCTTCAGGCCGCACTCATCAATCAGCTGCGCGGCAAATGCGCCTTCCGGGCGTTTGAACGTGCTGCCCGCGCTGAAAAAGG
>USLV01000165.1 GCA_900555705.1 uncultured Oscillospiraceae bacterium
TCCCCCGGCTCTGCTTTTTTCATTTTTCCATGCGGCGCGAATATTTTCAAAATTTTCGGATAAATTATCCTCGGAGCCACTTGACAAATCCTTCAAATACGGTATAATATATATCGCTCCAGGAAAATATTGCGGAATTGTGTAAGGGTAGCACTGCAGTCTCTGACTCTGCCTGTCTGGGTTCGAATCCTAGTTCCGCAGCCAAAATCCCGAACGCGTAAGCGTTCGGGATTTTTATATGCAGCCGGACTCTTTTCCGGAGTGCTTGAGGGATTGAAAAACGCCGCACTTTCTTGACAATTGACAGCCGGTCGGACTATACTGGGAAATACCGGGCGGAGAGAGGATGGTTATCGTGACTGGAAAACAGATGAAAAAAAGCGGATATCTGCGGATATTCGCATCCTATTATAAGCCGCACTGGAAGCTGTTTTTGCTGGATATGGTGTGTGCACTGTGCATCTGTGTCGTGGATTTGCTGTTTCCCGTCGTGTCGCGCTATTCCATGCAACGGCTGCTGCCGGACCGGCTCTTCACCGCGTTTTTCCTTGTGATGGCGGCGCTCGCCGGTGCCTATGTGCTGAAAAGCCTGTTCTACTATATCGTCACCTACTGGGGGCATCTGCTGGGGGTACGGATGGAGGCGGATATCCGGCGGGATCTGTTTTCCCATATGCAGAAGCTGTCCTTTTCCTTCTATGATAAAAACCGCACAGGCCAGCTGATGAGCCGCGTGACCGGGGATCTCTTTGAGATCACCGAGCTCGCCCACCATGGCCCGGAGGATCTGTTCATCTCCTCAGTGACGATTCTCGGCGCATTCGGTATCATGCTGAGCATCCAGTGGCGGCTGGCGCTGGTTGTGGTTGCGGTGATTCCGCTCTTTGTCCTGTTCACGGCGCTGAGCCGCAAGCGCATGATGTGCGCCTCGACCGAGGTCAAGACGACGCTCGCGGGGATCAATGGAGAGGTCGAGTCCTCGCTTTCCGGCATGCGCACCGCCAAGGCCTTTGCCAACGAGGAAGCGGAAAGCCGAAAATTCGATGTCGCCAACGATCAGTTCCGCGGCGCCAAACGGGGCTATTATCGTTCGATGGCTGCCTACCAGGCGGGAATGGAATTTTTCATGGGTATTCTCTCGGTGCTGGTCATCGCCTTTGGCGGCTTTCTTATCATGCAGGGGGAGATGGATTTCATCGATTTGACCACTTTTGCTCTGTATGTGACCTCCTTCATCACGCCGGTCCGCAAGCTCTCCGCCTTTGTCGAGCAGTTCATGCAGGGGATGGCGGGCTTCAAGCGATTTGTGGAGTTGATGCGGGTGGAGCCCGCCATTCAGGATGCACCGGATGCGAAAGAGCTGACGGATGTGCGGGGGGATATTCTCGTTGACCATGTGACCTTTCGCTATACGTCGGAGACCGAGCCGGTGCTTCGGGATGTGACGCTGCATCTGCGGCCGGGAGAGACGGTAGCGGTTGTCGGGCCCTCCGGCGGTGGAAAGTCCACTCTCTGCCAACTGATTCCCCGGTTTTACGACGTCACCGAGGGGCGGATTCTCGTGGATGGGCAGGATGTCCGGTCGCTCCGGCAGCATTCTCTCCGCCGGCAGATCGGCATCGTGCAGCAGGACGTATTCCTTTTTGCAGGCACGATTTATGACAACATTCGCTATGGACGACCGAACGCCTCGGCGGAGGAAATCTATGAGGCGGCCCGGCGTGCGGAAATCTATGACGATATTCTGGAGATGCCGGACGGCTTCCAGACGCAGGTGGGAGAGCGGGGTGTGCTGCTCTCCGGCGGCCAGAAGCAGCGGGTATCCATTGCCCGGGTTTTTCTGAAAAATCCGCCGATCCTAATTCTCGACGAGGCGACCTCGGCGCTGGATTCAGTCACAGAGGCTCGCATTCAATCGGCTTTCGATGAGCTTTCGAAGGGTCGCACAACCCTCATCATTGCACACCGGCTGTCCACCATCCGTTCCGCCGGGCGCATCCTCGTGATTGATGATTGCGGCATCCGGGAGGAGGGGACACATGAGGAGCTGCTGGCAGCGGGCGGCGACTATGCCCGGCTGTATCAGACACAGCAGATGACGGCACTGCGGTGATGCAACATCCGAAAATATACCCCCGTTTTGCTCTGTTAATTCAAAATTGTTGAAAGAAAAACGTTATATACTGTAAGTATATAACGTTTTTCTTTTTTTGCGCTTGTCCCCATATTTTCCCGACATAACAAGCGCATAGCGCCCGTTTTCGGCGGGGACAATAAAGCCAAAATTCCGAAAGGAAGGCGCGCTCTATGAATACATCCCACTTCTTTACACGCCGCGCGTGGATTCGGTTGGTCAGCTATCTCTCCGCGCTGGTGGTGACACTCTCGGCTGCGGCCATCACCGGCCATATTCGCGCGGAAGAACGTCAAACGGTGATTGACCACAGTTATCAGCGCGCGCTGGCACAGCTTGCCGATTATATGTCCAATCTGGAAAGCACGCTGAACAAGGGCAAATACGCCACCACACCGAATCAGTTGCAGGGGCTGTCGGAAAAGCTGCTCCAGCAGGCCGGCTATGCCAAACTGGCGCTGGAACAACTGCCGGTCAGCGGTGACGAGCTGTCTGCCACCAATAAATTCCTGTCGCAGATCGGCAATTTCTGCCGTGCGATATCGGCGCATGTCGCGTCGGGCGAGAGCATATCCGCAGAAGATGAGGAGAAGCTGCGGGTACTGAGCGACTATGCCGCCAACCTGATGACCGAGCTCTGCCTGCTGGAGCTGGCGGTCAACGACGGGCGGCTGGAGCTGGGGGAGACAGCGGAGGTGTTGGCCCGCAGCAGCCTGGATGAGGAGACGGCCTCCCTGGCCGACAGCTTCCGCGAGCTGGAGGATGGTTTTGCGGAATATCCGACGCTGCTCTACGACGGTCCTTTTTCCGACGCGCTCGGCAGCGGAGAGCCGCAGATGCTCAAGGGAGCGGAATTTGTCTCCGGCGAGCAGGCGAAACAGGAGGCGGTCCGTTTCACCGGCGCTGATAATCTGACTGTCACAGGCGAGATTGACGGGCAGCTGCCCTGTTATCGGCTGACCGCCGATCACCTCAGCGTGGCGGTCACCAAGCTCGGCGGCTTTGTCAAAGCCTTTGTGAATTCGCGGGAACTGGGAGAAGCGACACTGTCGATGGAAGGAGCGCTGCAGAGGGCCCGGGAAGCTCTCGCATCCTTTGGTTACAGCGACATGACCGTCCGCTACTACAGCTTCAACAACGGTGTGTTGACCGTCAATTTTGCCGCGACGCAGGGAAAGGTTATTCTCTATCCCGATCTGGTCAAGGTCGGGATTGCGATGGACAATGGCGAGACGGTCTCTTTCGACGCGACCGGTTATTTACTGAACCATCACCAGCGGCCAATCTCTATCTGTAAAATCAGCGAAAAAGAGGCACGAAGCCAGCTTTCCAAAAACCTGACCCCCCTCGGTGAGGGGCGTATGGTCATTATTCCAAGTGAAGGGACAAAGGAGCTGCAATGCTATGAGTTCCGCTGTGAGGGCGAGGGGGAAGAGGTTCTCGTCTATGTCGACTGCCGCAGCGGCGAGGAACAGCAGATACTCATTTTGATGCAGGACGAAACGGGGGTGCTGGTCATGTGACCACACCCGGTATTATAAAGAGGAAGGGAAGAATCATCATGCGATATCTGACACGTTTGGCGGCAATTGCCGCCGCGGTACTGATGGCGGGGTCACTGGCGGGCTGTAACAACGATGAGGACAAGGACTCCGGCTCATCCGGTTCGACCACCACCAGTCAGAAAAGCACAGCCGGAGAGACGAAAAACAGCACTTCGGCTGGTGAACCCTCGACAAAGAACACCAATCCGATTGCTGAGGGTGCAAGCGATATCGAAAGAGGCATCACGAATATTGGCGACGACATCAGAAACGGACTTGATGACATCGGCAATGGCTTGAGAGGCCGCTGAGGATACCGGCAGACGGCAGGAGACCGCGGAAATTTTCCGCGGTCTCCTGTTTTGGAT
>USLV01000166.1 GCA_900555705.1 uncultured Oscillospiraceae bacterium
CTCGTGGGCTCTGAGATGTGTATAAGAGACAGGTCCTCCACAACCAGAATCAAGGGTTTATTCATGCAAAGAAACCTCCCCAAGGGGCAGTGTAAAAGTAAAGATGCAGCCGTGCGGCTTATTGTCGGACAGTGTAATGGTGCCGCCGTGGGCTGCGATGATCGTGCGGCATAAGGCCAGTCCCAGCCCAAGGCTGCGGCGGCTGTCCGAAATGCGTTTTTCCCCGGTGGAGAACATTTCAAAGACCTTTTCTTTTGCTTCGTCGGGAATACCGGGGCCGTCATCGCTTACCCGAATTACGGCGCTTTCCCCCTGCGCCGCAGCGGAAAGGACAATGTGCGACCCGGCAGGCGTGTATTTGATGGCATTATCCACCAGATTGATCAAGACCTGCACAACCAGCTTGGCATCCATGTGCGCCAGCAGCAGATCATCGTCCATCTGTACAGTAATCGTGTGCTGCCCGCTGTGCCGGTTGGTATGGCGCAGGGCTTCTTCAAACACTTCACTTACTAACTCTGTAGAGATGGACAGATTCATCCGCCCATCCTCAATGCGGGAGATGGAAAGAATGTTCTCCACCAGATTGATGAGCCACATAGAGTCGTCGTAGATGTCCAGAAACGTTTGCTTGCGGGTGGGGTCGTCCATCTTCTCATAGTTGCTGATGAGGTTGGAGGCATTGCCGGAAATGGATGTCAGCGGGGTACGCAGGTCGTGGGAAATCGTGCGCAGCAAATCGGCGCGCAGCTGTTCATTCTTGGCGCGGACGGCAGCGCGCTCTTTCTCCTCGGCATTGCGGATATTCTGAATCGCCAATGTGACCGTAATGATGGAAACGATCAGCATAATGGCAAAGGTGACAGGGTAGCCGCGCTCGTATGCGTGCAGCGTCAGGCGGGGCTCTGTAAAGCAAAAATTGAAAAGAAGCACGCTGGAAAACGAGCTTAAAAAGCCGTAGAAATAGCTTTTGGTAAAAAGCGAGGTCAGCAATGTCCCCAGAATATACACCGATATGATATTTTTGGTAAAAGAGAAATACCAGAAAATATTGCCGATGCCGGTTGCAGCGGTCAGAATCAGCACCGTGATCAAAAGATCCTTTGCCTGTCGGACGGCCTGCTCTTTCATTGTATCGGGAGATGGCTTTTTAATATTCACAGCAAATCCTCCCTTCTGAAGGGTATCATACCATATTTCGGGCGGCATTACCAGCGCCGGAAGCCTTCACGCCGCTCAAATTGTGCGCGGCGAACGCTGCGCCAGAACGCATCACATTGGACACCGATAAAAACAAGAAAAAGTCCTGCGGCCAGAAACAGCAAAATCAGCAGTGCCGTTCTCAAATGAACCACTTCCCTTGCAAACGATCAGATATGAAAGCACCGGCTCAGGGCCTTGCCCTCGCCCAGCACCAGCAATGTGCCGTCACCGGGCAGAACCGTGTCCGAGTCAATGTTGACGTCGGCGATCCCGTTGCGCTTGATGCCCAGAATGTTGATGCTGTATTTCTTGCGGATATTGATGTCGCCAACGGTCTTTCCGATCCACGCGGACGGCACAGATACTTCCAGAATGGCGTGGTCGTGGTCCAGCTCGATATAATCCAGCACATGGTCGGACCCGTAGCGGATGGCCGCCCACTTAGCCAACTGCTTTTCCGGGTAAAGCACCTCATCCGCACCGTTGCGCAGCAGAAATTTAGCCTGCACATCCCGTTCCGCACGGGAGACGACCATTTTTGCGCCCAGCTCCTTCAGCAGGGAAGTGGTTTCGAGCGAGCTCTGAAAATTTCCGCTGATCGCCACAATACAGACATCAAAATTGCGGACGCCCAACGCCTCCAAGAATTCCGCGTTGGTGCTGTCGCCGATTTGGGCGTTGGTCACAATGCTCAGAACGGCGTTGACGCGGTCCTCATTTTCGTCCACCGCCATGACCTCATGGCCGAGCTTGTTCAGCTCCTCTGCGATGTGGCGGCCAAATCGACCCAACCCGATCAGTAAAATAGATTTCATGGTATGTACCTTTCTTTATCCTACGGTGATGCGTTCCTGCGGCAGCCGTGCCACGCTGCTTTTGCTGCCGGAGAGCGCTGCGTAAATCATAGTCAGTCCGCCGACGCGCCCAATGAACATCAAGAAAATTAAAATTCCCTGTGAGACGATTCCAAGATGCGGTGTCAACCCCAGAGACAGCCCTACGGTAGCAATGGCCGAGGTCGTTTCAAACAGACATTCGGACAGCGGCAGCGTCTCCACTGTGCTGATGACAAACGCTCCCGTCAGCGAAAGGACGAGATACAGTGTAAAAATAGCTGCGGCATCATGGACCGCTTTTTCTTCCATCCGCCGCCCGAACATTTCGGGGCTTTTCTGCCTGCGGAATACAGCGAACGCATTGGCGACAAGCACTGCCGCCGTTGTTGTCTTGATGCCGCCCGCCGTAGAACCCGATGAACCGCCGATGAACATCAGCAGAATGGTAAGGCCGCGCCCGCTGCTGGACAGTGACGTATAGTCTGCCGTATTGAATCCCGCTGTTCGGGGTGTTACGGACTGGAACAGCGAGAGCAGCAGCCGCTCCCGCAATGTGCCGCCTTTGAATTCAAAGCAGAAAAAGTATAGCGTTGGCAGCAAAATTAAGAGCGCTGTTGCCGTCAGAATAACTTTGCTCTGCAGCCGATAGCGATGAAAGCAAAGCCGATTGGTCCGCACGTCATCCCATGTCAGAAAGCCGATGCCGCCCACAACGATCAGGGTGGAAATCGTCAGGTTGATAACCGGGTCTGCGCGATATGCGGTCAGCGAGACAAAAGGCATGTCGGGGGTACCCATTAAATCAAAGCCCGCATTGCAGAAAGCGGAGACGGAATGAAAAACGGCTTTCCATATCCCGGAAACGCCGAAATCCCGGCAGAAAACCGGGAGCATACAAAGCGCGCCGATTCCTTCTATCATCAAAGAGGTACGGATCACAAAGCCTGTCAGCCGCACAATGCCACCCACTTTGGGGGCGGACATAGCTTCCTGCATTCGCCCGCGCTGGGACAGGGAAATGCGCCGACCTGATAAAAGCGAGAAAGACGCGCCGACTGTGATCACACCCAAGCCGCCGATTTGGATCAGCACAATCAGCACGGCCTGACCGAACGCTGACCAGTGAGAAGCCGTATCCCGCACAACCAGCCCTGTGACACAGACGGCGGAGGTTGCTGTGAATAATGCCTCATGGAAAGGGGTGACGGTGCGCTCCTGCGCAGAAATCGGCAGCATCAGAAGTGCCGCCCCGATAAGGATAACCGCTGCAAACATCAGAATTATGGACTGAAAGTAATTGAGCTTACAGGCTAAACGCCGATGAAATGGCAAGAGAAATCACACTCCAGCAGAATTTTCGTACAATACAGTATAGCGCCGCCCGTTTAAAGATGGTGTTAAGCTTTTCTGCCGAAATATTAAGATTGCGTTAAGATTGCATTGCATCCGATGCTTCGGAGAGGATCGTGCATTGGCTGTTTCGTCTTTGCACGAAAAATTCGCCGTTTCCTTGTGGAAACGGCGAACGATAAACGAATACTGTTTTTCTGTCTGCTTGACGGTGTGAACCTCAAAGCATTTTATGGCTTTTACCTCGGTCTTTTTGGGGTCTTTTTGGGAGGAATGTGCAGCAGCCTCTCAAAACCCACTTATTTTCCAAGCACAACGGACAGCTTGATTTCCTTTTCCGTCTCGCTCAGGTCGAAATCGCCGCCGTCGGCGACGGTCACGCGCAGCTCATAGAGCACGCCGTCCGTCAGCTCGGTTGCAGCCGCGCCGGTCTCGTCGGTGATCGACCACAGCTCGGAGGCAACCTTTGCCAGCTTGCCGTCTGCACCATAGGCGTAGAGTGTCAAATCGGAGGCGCTGCCGGACAGGTTGTTCATGCGGAAGGCCACCGTTGTATTGGGATGCACATTGCGGATGGCCGCGGTATTGCGCCAGCTTGCAACCGTACCTTCGCCGCCGTCCTGTGCAAACTGATCCTGTGTAAGCACATT
>USLV01000167.1 GCA_900555705.1 uncultured Oscillospiraceae bacterium
TACGAGATGTAGAGAGGTCTCGTGGGCTCGGAGATGTGTATAAGAGACAGGGCGGTTGTTGTCCATCCCGATCCCCCCGAAGGCGAGCGCCGTCGGTGCGGCCTCGCCGGTCCGGCGCAGCAGCGCCTTGACGCGCGAGACCAACTCCATGATACCAAAAGGCTTGACGAGATAGTCATCCGCTCCCATGTCCAGCCCTCGAACCTTGTCCATTTCCGTTGTTTTGGCGGTCACCATCATAATGGGGAGACGGCGCGTCCGCTCGTCGGCGCGGAGGCGGCGCAGAATCGCCAGCCCGTCCTCCCCCGGCAGCATGATATCCAGCAGAATAAGCACCGGCGTCGTCTGCCGCAGCGCCTCCGTCAGCTCCGCACCATCTCCACACGCCACGACCTCATAGCCGCTGTTGCGCAGCGCATAGCTCTCCATCTCCCGAATATCCGCGTTGTCCTCCACCAAAACGATTGTCATGGAAGCTGCTCCTCTCCTTCGTGTGTACCTGTGATGGAAAAAATGACCCATTCCGCGATGTTCACTGCGTGGTCGCCGATTCGCTCAAAATATTTCGCCACCATCAGCAGATCCACCGCCTGCTCACCGCTCTCCACATCCTCACGGATCAGCGCGATCAGGTCATTCCGCACCTTCTCGAACAGGCCGTCCACAACATCGTCATAGCCGCAGACCGCGCGCGCCAGATCGATGTCGTGCCGCACAAACGCGTCCACGCTGTCCGTCACCATCCGGATTGTCTCCCGCGCCATCTGCTGGATATGCTCGAACCGCCGGAGCTTCGGTGTCTTCGCCATCAGCATCGCGAGCTCCGCGATATCCGAAGCCTGGTCGCCGATCCGCTCCATATCCGTAATCATCTTGAGCGCGGCGGAAATCAGCCGCAGATCCCGTGCAACCGGCTGCTGATGCAGCAGCAGCTTGAGGCAGAGGCTCTCGATGTCCTTCTCCTTCTGATCAACATCGTTGTCAAAGGCGATCGTCTGCTCCGCGCTCTTTCGATCCCGGTCGATCAGCGCTTTGGCCGCGCAGGCGATGGCCCGTTCGATCAGCGCTCCCATCTCGATCAACTCACAGTTCAGCCGTTCCAGCTGTTCATCAAAACGGTTTCTCATTATCCGAACCTCCCGGTGATATAGTCCTCTGTCCGCCTGTCCCTCGGCATGGAGAAGAGCGTGTCCGTATCGCGGAATTCCACCACCTCGCCGAGCAGGAAAAAAGCCGTTTGATCGGAGATGCGCGCCGCCTGCTGCATATTGTGGGTCACCATGATGATAGTATACTGTTTTTTCAGTTCCAGCGCAAGATCCTCGATTTTCGAGGTGGAAATCGGGTCAAGCGCACTGGTCGGCTCATCCATCAGCAGCACCTCCGGCTCGACAGCCAGCGCGCGGGCGATGCAGAGCCGCTGCTGCTGGCCGCCCGAGAGGCCGAGCGCGCTCTTTTTCAGCCGGTCCTTCAGCTCATCCCAGATCGCGGCGCTGCGCAGCGACTGCTCCACGATCTCATCCAGCTTGAGCTTCGACCGGATACCGTGGGTGCGGGGGCCGAAGGCGATGTTATCATAGACGCTCATCGGGAAGGGATTCGGCTTCTGGAACACCATGCCGACCCGCCTGCGCAGCAGATTGACATCCATATCGCCGTAAATATCTTCTCCATCCAGCCGGATACTGCCCACAATCCGGCAGCCCTCCACCAGATCGTTCATGCGGTTGAGGCTCTTCAGCAAAGTGGATTTGCCGCAGCCGGAGGGACCGATAAAGGCCGTGATCTCATTGGCCGGAATCTCCAGCCGAATGGATTTCAGCGCCTGAAAATCGCCGTAGTACAAGTCCAAATCGTGTATATCAAATTTCGGCATCGTCTGTCATCCCCTTTCCGTCGTTCACTTCTTCGCGATTTTCCGCGCCAGCGACGCCGACGCCGTATTGATCAGCAGCACCACAACCAGCAGCATCACCGCCGTTGCGTAGGCCTGGTCGGTATGCAGCGCCTCGTTGGAGAGCGTATACATATGCACGGACAGCGTCCGGCCGGAGGAGAGGAGGCTGTCCGGGATTTCCGCGACCGTCCCCGCCGTATACATCAGCGCCGCCGTCTCGCCGACAATCCGCCCGATCGCGAGAATCACGCCCGCGAGAATGCCGGGCACCGCCGAGGGCAGCACAATCCGGAAGACCGTCCGCAGCCGCCCGGCTCCAAGGCCGAAGCTGCCCTCCCGGAAGGAATCCGGCACCGATTGCAGCGCCTCCTCGGTTGTGCGCATAATCAGCGGCAGGATCATGATCGAGATGGTGAAGACACCCGCGAGAATGGAATAATCGAGGTGCAGCGCCGTCACGAAAAACAGCATGCCGAACAGGCCGTAGACAATCGACGGAATGCCCGAGAGGGTCTCCGCCGTCAGCCGCACCAGCCTGACCAGTCGGCTACCGCGCCGCGCATACTCCACGAGATAGATCGCGGAAAAAATACCGAGCGGCGCGGCAATCAGCAGCGACAGCGCCGTGATAAGCAGGGTGTTGACGATGGAGGGCAGAAAGGAGACGTTCTCCGAGGTATAGTGCAACGAAAAGAGCTCCGGCGTCAGATGCGGAATGCCGTTCACGAGGATGTATATAATCAGGAAGAGCAGTGCAGATGCCGTCACCGCGGCCGACAGCACAACCAGCAGCCGCAGCACGAGCGAGAACGGCGTGCGGCGATACTGCCGCAGCCATCGCCCGGGGGAATGCTTTGTGACAGAAGCCATGGATTTCCTCTCCTTCCGTTATGTCTCCGAACGATTTTTCAGCGCGGAGAAGCAGAGATTGATGAGCAGGATGAAGACAAAAAGCACCACGGCGGTCGCGATCAGCACCTCGCGGTGCAGATCGGCTGCATAGCCCATCTCCATCACGATATTGGTCGTCATCGTCCGCACGCCCTTGAGAAGTCCGGATGGCATGCGCGGCTGGTTGCCCGCGACGAGGATTACTGCCATCGTCTCTCCGATGGCGCGACCGATGCCGAGCACAATGCCCGCCAGGATGCCGGAGCGCGCCGCCGGCAGCATCGCGAAAAAGACGCTGCGTTCGTGACTCGCGCCAAGGGCCAGCGCCCCCTCATAGTAGCTCTCCGGCACCGCTCGAATTGCCGACTCCGATACACCGACAATTGTCGGCAGGATCATGACACCGAGCAGCAGTGAGGCGGTCAGGATGCTGCTGCCGTCGCCGCCGAAGGTGTTGCGGACGAAGGGGACGAGCACCACCAGGCCGAAAAAACCGTAGACCACCGAGGGAATTCCGGCGAGCAGTTCAACAGCAGGCTTGAGAACGCGGTAGAGCGGCTTCGGGCAGAAACGCGCAAGAAAGACAGCGGTCAGAATGCCGATCGGTACGCCGATCAGGATGGCACCCGCCGTGATATAGAGACTGCCGAGGATCATCGGAAAAATCCCATAGGAGGCGGGCTGGTCGGTCGGCGCCCAATTCTTCCCCAAGAAGAAATCGAAGAAGCCGACCTCCGCCATGGCGGGCACGCCGTTGGCGAACATAAACACACAGATCAGCAGCACCGCGACAATCGACACCAGCGCGGCGAGCAGGAACACGAACTTCATCACGGATTCTTTATATCGTCTCATACAGGCCCTCCGACGCAGGGAAAGACCGCATCCTCTGCCGGAGCGGCCCTGAATCCCCGCCTATGGTTTGGTCACTCTTTGATCAGGCTCTCCCAGGCGGTCGTCCCACCCGTGAAGATCGCCTTGACCTCGTCCCGGGTCATGCTGGCTACCGGGTTGTCCTTGTTGACGATCACAACGATACCGTCCATCGCGATCTTTGTGCCGTTCAGCTTCTCGAGCTCGCTGTCCTTCAGTTCGCGGGAGGCCATGCCGATGTCACAGGTGCCCTCGGCAGCCGCCGTCATACCGGAGGAGGAGTCGGTCGTCTGGATGTCGATCTGCGCGCCGGTATTAATCGCGAGATAGGCCTCCTTCAGCTTCTCCATCGCCGGGGAGACAGAGGAGGAACCGC
>USLV01000168.1 GCA_900555705.1 uncultured Oscillospiraceae bacterium
AAGAGACAGGGTCTACGTCTTCTTGCAGGACATCCGCTCGACGCTCGTCCCCACGATTTCGATTCTCGTAGCACTCGTCGGAACCTTCGCATTCCTGTCGGTGGCCGGTTTCTCGATCAACCTGCTGACGCTCTTCGCGCTCGTCCTTGCGATCGGTACGGTCGTCGACGACGCCATTATCGTGGTGGAGGCTGTCCAGGCGCGTTTCGACGTGGGATATAAGTCCTCCTATATGGCAACCATCGACGCCATGTCGGGTATCACCTCGGCGATCATCACCTCGACGCTGGTCTTCATGGCCGTGTTCATCCCCGTGTCGATGATGGGCGGTACGTCGGGTGTATTCTACACGCAGTTCGGTATCACGATGGCCGTGGCCGTGGGTATCTCGGCGCTGAACGCCCTGACGCTCTCGCCCGCACTGTGCGCCCTCATCCTGAAACCCTACCTCGACGAAAACGGCGAGATGCGCGACAACTTCGCCGCCCGCTTCCGCAAGGCATTCAACTCGGGATTCAGCACCCTGATCAACAAGTACAAGCACGGCGTGCTGCTCTTCATCAAGCACAAGTGGCTGATGTGGTCGACGCTCGGACTCGCCCTCGTGGCGCTCGTCGTACTGATGGATACCACCAAGACGGGTCTGGTACCCGATGAAGACCAGGGTACGATCATGGTCAACGTGACGGCCGCTCCGGGTTCCGGACTCGCCGAGACGCACCTGATCATGGAGCAGGTTGCGGACCGCATCGAGGACATTCCCCAGATCCGCGACTTCATGCAGGGCGCCGGTTACGGCATGATCGCCGGACAGGGATCGTCCTACGGTATGTGTATCATCAAGCTCAAAGACTGGGCCGAGCGTCCCGAAAAGTCGGATGCCGTACAGGCTGTCATCGGACAGATCTACGCCCGGACGGCCGATATCAAGGATGCGCAGATCTTCGCCGTCGCACCGCCGATGATTTCGGGTTACGGAACCTCGACCGGCTTCTCCATGCACCTGCAGGACAAGTCGGACGGCAGCCTGACGGACTTCTACAACATCTACCTGCGGTTCATCGGAGCGCTGAACCAGCGTCCGGAGATCGCAATGGCCTACTCGACCTTCAACATCAACTTCCCGCAGTACGTCGTAAGCATCGACGCGGCGAAGGCCAAACGCGCCGGCGTATCGCCCAACGCGATTCTCTCGACGCTTTCGCTGTTCGGCTGCACCTTTCTGCTGATCTATCTCAACAACCTGCGGCTGATTCACATGGCGAGTCCGATCGAGCTGCTGCGCGGCGGACAGGTCGGTGAGCGTGAGCCGAAAACCCGATGGCTGTTGGCCCTGATCGGCGTGATCTGCACCGGCAGCGGTTATGCTCTGGCGCTGACTATCACGGATCCGGTCTCCGCGCTGCTCTTTTTCTTTCTCGCCGTCATCCTCGTGATTCTCGGTACCTATTGCCTCTTCACCGCCGGCAGCATCGCGCTTCTCAAGCTTTTGCGGAAAAACAGGCGCTTCTATTACGAGCCCCGCCATTTCATCTCGGTCTCCAGCCTGCTCTATCGCATGAAGCAAAACGCGGTGGGACTGGCAAACATCTGCGTCCTGTCCACCATGGTGCTGGTCATGATCTCCTCTACCTCCTCGCTTTATATCGGCACAGAGGAGCTGCTTGAGCGGCGCTATCCGCGCGATATCACCCTCTCCTCCTACCAATACGCGGAGGAAGACATCGTCGCTATCACGTCGACGGTGGAACAGACGCTCGCCGCAGAGGGACTGCGCGCCGAAAACCCGCTCTCCTATGTCCATCTCGAGTTTTCCGGTCTCCAGCAGGGGGATACCATCCGGACGGATCAGGCCGACTACAATACCGCTTCGACCAGCAGCATCCGCACTCTCTTTTTCCTGTCCGCCGGGGACTATGCCGCCATCAGCGGCCACCCCATCGACCTCGCGGAAAATGAGGTGCTGTTCTTCACCGCTCGCGGGTCCTATGACTACGACACCCTGCGTGTCTTTGACAGGACCTTTACCATCCGCGAACGACTGGATACCTTTCCGCAAAACGGATTACAGGTGGCCAGTATAACCAACACCTATTATCTCGTGGTATCCGACCCGTCGATTATCGAAGATCTGGATCGCCGGCAGGCTGCTGTCTATGGAGCAAACCGTTCGAGAATCCAGTATTACTGCGGCTTCGATCTGGAAGTGGATGAGGCGACGGAGAAGCGGTTCTATGAGGCGCTTCGTCCTGTGCTGCGGGAACCCGGTCTGGCCGATCGGATTGAAAGCCGGTCGATGGAACGACACGGGATCTACGGCATGATGGGCGGTCTCTTTTTCCTCGGCCTGTTCCTCGGACTGATGTTCATCATGGCGACTGTGCTTATCATCTATTACAAGCAGATTTCCGAGGGCCTTGACGACCGGGAACGCTTTGCCATCATGCAGAAGGTGGGACTGGATCAGGCGGAGATTCGGCGGTCGATTCGCAGCCAGGTGCTGTTGATGTTTTTCCTGCCGCTGGTTGCGGCGGCGCTGCATGTGGCAGCGGCCTTCCATATGATCTCGGAGCTGCTCGCCCTGCTGGGGCTGACCAACATCCCGCTCTTCGTCGCCTGCACCATCGGCTCGGTGCTGCTTTTCGCGGTGTTCTACGCCATCATTTACGTGCTGACTGCGCGGGTATATTACCGGCTGGTCAGCGAGCCGAACCGGCATTGATGGGCGTCAACGCAGACAAAGTGGGGAATGTCCGATTTGGACATTCCCCACTTTGTCTATCTGTCGAGGATTATTTCCCAAGCAGCGCGCGATACTCCGCCAGATTCTTTTCGATCGCCGCCAGTCGCTTGCCGTAAATCCATCCTTCTCCGCTTTCAGCACCCTTCTGGAAAAGCTGCACCTGCTGTTCCAGTCCTTTCAGCGACAGGCCCGCCGCCTGATAGTCCGCTGCGGTTTTGCTTGCCAGCCAGTACGGCGTATACAGCTTCCCGTTGTCGTACAGCGCGTCTTCATTTTTGAAGGTGCGGTTGATCAGCGCCTCGTCTCCCGAATACAACACGTCGATTTCCTCCAAACTGAAGGACTCCATCGGCCTGCCTTCCGCGTTGATCTGTTCCACCAACTCTGTCAACTGTTCTTTGGAAATATGCAGCTCCTGTAAACAGAGAACCGGCGTTTGCTCATAATAATCCGCTTCCCGCCATGTTATACTTTCCAAACGATCCCCGTATTTTTTCTTTTCATGCTGTATAACCCAATTTTCCACAACATCGTTCCCGACAATCTCTCCCAGACGACTGGTCAGCAGAGGAAATTTAAAAACAAATGGGCTGTAATACTCCCTGTCCGAATCGTCATCGCTGTACGATTCATGAACATCCGGATCAAACCTTGTCCCGGCGGTTGTCGGCGGATAGGTGGCCCATTCGGGCGGTTCCACAAAAGAGGTGGTCGTTACAGGAGCAGTTGTCTTCGCGGAAGCAGTCGTTTGCAAAGCCGTCGTTGTGGTTTCTCCGGTACCCTCCGGCACAGTTGTCCCCCGGTTGCAGCCGGGCAATAATAGAAATGTCCCGATCAACCACACGGACAATATGCAAGAAAGCATTTTTTTCATTGTAAGCCCTCCCCGAAATTACAGAAAAGAGATGTTTGGGAAAAACAAAACCGGATTGATCGTTCGATTCGGACTTTGACGTATCGTTCCGCCATCCCATTCCCCCAAATTGTTCATATCCAGATGCAGATGGGAGCCATAGCTGTCGCCGGTATTGCCCACATACCCCAGCAATGTCCCGGCCGATACCTGTTGACCTTTCTGTACAACCGGCGCACTCTTCATATGAAGAAAACGAATGGTAATAGAGCCTCATATAAAAGAATACTTGAGAAAATACCGTTATACAGCTCTGTTGACTTCATGGTTAAACTCTTTCAATCAAAGTATACCACTTCTTAAAAACAATTCAATTATAAGTTTATATGAATCTGTCTCTTATACACATCTGACGCTGCCGACGAAGCTAGAAGTGTAGA
>USLV01000169.1 GCA_900555705.1 uncultured Oscillospiraceae bacterium
CCCCCGCACGCTCGAACCGCCGGTCATGGAGCCGCCGGCGTTGACAACCTGCCCGTCCAGCGTCACCACCCGGAACCGGTAGCTGTATTTGCGGGCAATGGCCACCGCGTCGTCGAGATCCTCCGCGACCGCCGTCCGGCCGAGCAGGCTCCGCGCCACATTGCCATATTCCTCGTCATAATCCACGAGCTCGCTCGCGATGCCGACAAAGCCCGCCTCTTCCGCAAGTCCGCGCTCATTCAACACCGAGCCGCGAATCGCGGTCAGCGGCAGGAAGGTCGCGCGCCCTGCCTTCGTCTCTTTCAAAAACGCGATGCCGCGTTTCGCGTCCTCCTCGCGTTCACAGACAAGATGCTGCGCCGCTGCGCCGAGCGCCGTCTCCACCGCGAGCGCATAGGCGGACTGGGCGTGGATCAGGCGGGAAACCGGCCCCCGGATTCCCCGGAGAACACCCCGCTCCGCCTGCTTCATCACTGCCTTGACGCTGCCGGAAAAGCCCTCCATGTTGCGCTCGAGCTCCTCGAGCAGCCGCACACGCCGCTTAGCCTCCTCCGCGTCCAGTCCGAGGCGGTCTGCCTCCTCCTTCGCTGTCTGCCATTTGGCGGCACGGGACTGATGGCGCAGCTCATAGCCCTTCAGGGTATTGCGCAGCTCCTCCTGATGCTCACAGACGCGGGTATGATCCGCGCGGCAGGCCGCGAGCTCCTTCTCCGCCTCGTCCCGCTGTTCGGTGCGCAGCGCGATCCCGGCGGTCAGCTGCGACAGGCGCAGCGTGATCTCCGCAAGCGAAGAATCGCTGGTCACGCTGCGGACACGGATATCCGAGAGGCGGAGCGCCAGTGCCGACGCCTCTTTTGAGAGCGCCTCCATCTGTCCGGAGACCTCGTCGCTGCTGCGCGACAGCGTCTCCAGCTCCGCCGACAGCGCGAGCCCCTGCTGCTCGGCAGCGCGGATCGCCTCCCGCTTTTCCCCGATCTCCTGCTCGTGACGGCTGATCTCCGCCCCGATGCTCTGGCCGCCCTCCTCCGAACGGGCGATATCCCCGCGGATCCGGTCGATGTTTTCCCCGTTATGAAAAATGTCGTTGCGGAGAACGGCGACCTCGCCCTCGCAGCGCACCGCTTCCTCCTCGAGCTGTCCGGCAGCACGGCGGATCTCATCCATCCGCACGGCAAGCTGCTGGGCTCCGGCCGCGATCTCCTCAAGCTCCGTCTCCAGCCGGTCGATCGCTTCGCCCGCCCCGTCATACTGGGTGCGCGCCAGCTCCAGCTTGGCGTCCAGTTCCCGCAGGACGTGCCGCGACTCGCGGATGGTGTGCAGCCAGAGGCCGATCTCGAGCTGCTTCTTCTCCCCGGCATATTCGAGAAACTGTTTCGCCTTTTCCGACTGCTGGGCGAGCGGCCCGACCCGCTCCTCGAGCTCGGTCAGGATGTCGCGCAGCCGCAGCAGATTCTCTTCCGTCGCCTTTAATCGCCGTTCCGCTTCGTTTTTGCGGTAACGGTATTTCGCGATACCGGCGGCCTCCTCGAAAATTTCCCGGCGCTCTTCCGATTTGGAGGCAACGATGCTCCCGATCTGGCCCTGGCCGATGATGGAATAGCCGTCGCGGCCAAGGCCGGTGTCCATGAACAGCATCTGCACATCCTTGAGCCGTACCGTCGCGTTGTTGAGCATATATTCGCTATCGCCCGAGCGGTAATATCGCCGGGTCACCCGGACGTCGTCGCTGTCGAAATCCAGCAGCCGTCCGCGGTTATCGATCACGAGCGAGACCTCCGCAAAGCCGACCCCCTTGCGGGCAGCGGTGCCACTGAAGATGACATCCTCCATCTTCGCGCCGCGCAGGCTTTTGGTAGACTGCTCGCCGAGCACCCAACGGATGGCGTCGCTGATGTTGGACTTGCCGCTGCCGTTCGGGCCGACAACCGCCGTGATGCCTTCCCCGAAGGAGAGAACCGTCTTGTCGGGAAAGGATTTGAATCCGTGTATCTCGAGTGCTTTTAATACCATGTGTTACTTCCGTCCTATTTCACGTATACTGCTTTTTTCCGGGACAGACCTGTTTCAGCACCGCGCCGGCGGTGTTCAAATACATCTGCCCCTCAGCGGTCATAGCCCATCAGGGCAAGCGCCTCGCGCGCCGCCTGCTGCTCCGCCTCTTTTTTGCTGCGGGCGCGGCCGCTTCCGATGACGTTGGAGTTGAGGTGTACCTCAACGGCGAACTGCTTGTTGTGATCCGGTCCGCTCTCGCCGACCAGCACATATTCCAGCCGCTCCTCCGGGTTCTGCTGCACAATCTCCTGCAGCTGGGTTTTGTAGTCTTTGAAATGGGCACGCCGCTGGCTCGATACCTCCCGCTCGAGAAACGGGAGCAGGAACGCCCGCGCGGAGCCCATGCCCCCGTCGAGATAGATCGCGGCGACAACCGCCTCGAAGGCGTCCGCGAGAATCGAAGGGCGCGAGGCACCGCCGTTTCGCCGTTCTCCCCGGCCGAGCAGCAGATAGTCCCCGAGTCCCAGCGTCTGCGCATAGGAGCAGAGCGCCTTCTCACAGACAATCGCCGCCCGCAGCTTGGTCAGCTCCCCCTCAGGACCCTTGTCCCGGTGAAAAAGATAGACCGCAGCCGTCATGCCGAGTACCGAGTCGCCGAGGAATTCCAGCCGCTCGTTGCTGCGGAGATGCCGCCCTTCGTTCGCATAGGACGAATGGGTCAGCGCCTCCTGTAACAGTCCGGGACGGCGGAACGAATAGCCGAGCTTTTGCATCAGCTCCCGCAGCTGCTCATCCATCGTTTTCCGTGTCCCCCTTCTCGGCGCGTACCGCTGCCGTGATCTCCTCGATCACACCTGCCGCGGCAAAATCCGCCGCAATGCGGATCGCGTTCTTGACCGCAGGCGCTTTCGAGTTGCCGTGGGTCTTGATGACCGGCTTCGAAACACCGAGAATCGGTGCGCCGCCGTATTCCGAGGTGTCCATTTTCCGCTTGAAGCCCCGGAGATAGGGCTTGACCATCAGCGCGGCGAGTTTGGTTCGCCAGTTGGTCATGAAGATATCCTTGATATTGCCCATGATGACATCCGCCGTGCCCTCCATCATCTTCAGGATGACATTGCCGGTGAAGCCGTCCGCTACCACGACATCCGCGACACCATGGGGGATATCCCGCGCCTCAATGTTGCCGATAAAGTTGACGCCGCTGTCCCGGATCAGCTGGAAAGCCTGATGCTGCAGCTCGCCGCCCTTGCAATCCTCCGTGCCGACGTTGACAAGGCCGACCGTCGCCTGCTTCCCGCCGCCGATCACCTTGGTCATATAGATGCTGCCCATCTGCGCGAAGTGCAGCAGCATCTCAGGGCGACATTCGACATTCGCGCCCGAGTCGATCAGCATGAACAATCCCTTGTCGGACGGCATCAGCGCCGCGAGCGCCGCGCGGGACACCCCCTTGATCCGCTTGACGAGGAAGGTCGAGCCCATAATCATTGCGCCGGTGCTTCCGGCGGAAACAAAGGCGTCGCCACGCCCCTCGGCCAGCAGCCGGAGCCCCACCGCCATCGAGCTGTCCTTATGCTCCTTCAGCACACTGCGCGGTTCATCCTCCATTGTGATGATATCCGGCGCATCCACAATCTCCATTCCATCGAGCGATACGCCGTTTTCCGCGGCCACCCGGCGAATCTCCGCCTCCCGGCCGGTCAGCAGAATGGTATGTCCATATTCCGCGACGGCGAGCGCCGCCCCCTTCAGTATTTCGAGCGGGGCGTTGTCCCCGCCGAACGCATCCACAATAATCCGCATGGTCAGTCCTCCTGTTCTGTCAGAAAGCGCGAAAGGCTTTCGAGCCCGCGCTGCGAAAGGGCAGCATAGCGCTGCCGTTTGTCCCGGATCGGCTCGGCAAGCGGGGGCAGGATCCCGAAATTCGCCCCCATCGGCTGGAACTCCGTCACCGCCGGATTGCTGATATACCCCGCGAGCGCGCCGATCATGGTATCCGTCGGCAGCATCCACGGAGCCTTGC
>USLV01000170.1 GCA_900555705.1 uncultured Oscillospiraceae bacterium
GGCAGCGTCAGATGTGTATAAGAGACAGCCTGATCGGCTCCCACTTTTTGATACAATGGAATCAGCCTTCCCGCACCATGTCCGCCATGCAGTAGTAGCCGGCGGGCTTGCCGCTGAGGAAGAGGGCGGCATTGATCGCGCCGACCGCGAAAATCTCCTTCGAGCGCGCGCTGTGGGAGATGGTGAACAGCTCGTCGTGACCTGCGAAAATCACCTCGTGCTCACCGACGATGGTGCCGCCGCGGATGGCGGAGATACCGATCTCCTGCTTCTCGCGCTTTTTGCGGACGGAATGCCGCTCATACACGTATTCCGGCACATAGTCGAGCCCTTCGGAAACGGCATCCGCAAGCATCAACGCCGTACCGGACGGGGCATCGAGCTTCTGGTTGTGGTGCTTCTCGACAATTTCGACGTCAAAGTCGCCGCCGAGCACGGCTGCTGCTTTCTTGCAGAGCTCCATCATCAGGCTGACACCGAGCGACATATTGGCACTGAAAAAGACCGGGATATCGTCGGCGGCGGCTTTGATTCGGGAGACCTGTTCCGGAGCCAAGCCGGTTGTGGCAATAACCGCCGGTATGCGATGAGATTTGGCATAGGCCAACACGCCGTTCAAGCTGGAGGGATGCGAAAAATCGATGATCGCATCCGCTTCGATATTGCAGTTCTCGGGATTGGCATAGACGGGAAAGCCCGCGTGGCTGGCGGTGTTGATATCAAAGCCCGCCACGATTTCACAGTCGCACCGCTCTGCCACGCAGGCGGTGATGGCACGGCCCATTTTACCGTTGCAGCCGCATAAAATCAACCGGATCATTTGAAACGTCCTTTCCGTTAGAAGCTGGGATCAGGCCAGCAGCCGATATTTCGCCAGCACGTCCCGCAGCCGCGCTTTGGCGGCATCGTCCATACCGAGCAGCGGCAGACGGCAGTCACCGACCGCCATGCCCATCAGATTCATGGCTTCCTTGACCGGGATGGGATTGACATCCGTGAACAGCGCGTTTGCCAGCTCGAGCAGTTCGAGTTGCAGCCGGCGGCTGCCCTCGACGTCGCCCGCAAACCATTTTGCGCAGATGTCGTGGGTTTGCTGCGGCAGGACATTAGACAGCACCGAGATGACGCCCTTACCGCCGAGCGACAGCAGCGGGACGATCTGGTCATCGTTGCCGGAATAGATGTCGATATCGCAGAGAGCCGCAATCTGCGCGGCGGAGGAGATGTTGCCGTTTGCCTCCTTGACGGCCACGATATTCGGATGGCGATAGAGCTCCGCAATGGTGGCGGGTTTGATGTCCACGCCTGTGCGCGACGGCACGTTGTACAGAATGATCGGCAGATCGACCGCGTCTGCGATGGTGGTGTAATGGGCGATCAGACCGCGCTGGGAGGTCTTGTTGTAGTAGGGGGTGACGAGCAGGAGCGCGTCCGCGCCCAATGCCTTCGCCTCGTTCGACAGCTCAATGCAGTAGGCGGTGTCGTTGGAACCGGTGCCGGAGATAACCGGTACGCGACCGGCGGTCTCCTCGATGGCGGTCCGCATGACCGCGATATGTTCCTCGTGGTTGAGTGTAGAAGATTCGCCGGTGGTACCGCAGGTGATGATCGCGTCGGTGCCGTTTTCGATCTGCCAGCTGATCAGCTCACGGTACTTCTCATAATTGACCGAGCCGTCGGCATGCATGGGAGTGACGATGGCGACGCCTGCGCCGGTAAAAATGGTGTTCTTACTCATGGAAAAGCCCTTCCTTTCCGTCGCCCGGATGGGCGGTCAGTCCATGTAGCCTTCAGCGCAGAGCAGCTCCGCCATCAGGACGGCGCCGCCGGCCGCGCCGCGCAGCGTGTTGTGGGACAGGCCGACAAATTTGTAGTCATACTGGGTATCCTCGCGCAGACGGCCGAGCGAAATGGCCATACCACCCTCAAGATCGCGGTGGAGGCGTGTCTGCGGCATGTTGTCCTCGGTGAAATAGTGGAGGAACTGCTTCGGAGCACTCGGCAGCTCGAGTTCCTGCGCACGGCCGCGGAAGTTCTTCCAGGTATCGAGAATTTCCTCCTTCGAGGGCTTATTCTCAAAGCTGCAGAACACGGCGGCAAAGTGGCCGTCGCTGACCGGCACGCGCAGGCACTGCGCCGTAAAGGCGGGGGTCTTCGCGGGGACGATCACGCCGTCTTCCAGCTTACCCCAGATTTTCAGCGGTTCCTGCTCGGACTTCTCCTCCTCGCCGCCGATATAGGGGATCACGTTGTCCACCATTTCCGGCCAGCGCTCAAAGGTCTTGCCGGCGCCGGAGATGGCCTGATAGGTGCAGACAGCGGCTTTTGTCACGCCGAATTTCGACAGCGGGAAGAGCGCCGGGACATAGCTCTGCAACGAGCAGTTGGATTTGACCGAGATGAAGCCGCGCCTGGTGCCGAGACGGGCCCGCTGGAAGGGAATAACCGCCACATGGTCGGCGTTGAGCTCCGGCACGATCATCGGGACGTCGGGGGTGCCGCGATGAGCACTGTTGTTGGAGACGACCGGACATTCCGCCTTCGCATAGGCCTCCTCGAGCGCGCGAATCTCCGCCTTCGGCATATCCACCGCGCAGAACACAAAGTCCACCTCAGCCGCGATTTCTTCAACCTTGGAGGCGTCCTTGACGACAATCGACTTCATCGCCTCCGGGATCGGCGCCTGCATGGCCCAGCGCCCCGCGACCGCCTCCTCATAGGTCTGGCCCGCCGAGCGAGGGGAGGCGGCGATGACCTTGACCTGGAACCAGGGGTGGTTCGCGAGCAGCGTCGCAAAGCGCTGCCCCACCATGCCCGTTCCGCCGATGATGCCTACCTGATACGTTTTCATAGATATATCCGTCCTTTCGCAAAATACTGTCCGGCGCGTCTGTCCCAAAGAAAAAGCCGGTTTTTTCAAAACCGGCTGTCATCTCGATATTCAGGAGCCTCCACACCAGACGGGTGCCGCCTGCAGCGGCCGTGTGAACCGGGGTGAATAGCGCTCCATCATATCGCGGATGATGACAGCCAGACAGCTCTTCGCTGCATGGCCAGAGGAAAAAGCCGCCCCGCTGTTTCCTCTTCGGCGCCGACGCCTTTCCGCTGTGATCACCGACCGGGCGTCTCACACAGCCTACTCTTCGTACCGCGCACCTCTATTCAATATATTCAAGGGGAGATTCGCTTGACATTTTCTGCTTCTCATTGTAGCATTAGATACGATTCTTGTCAAATAGAAATGCTGGAAATCCGAAAATTTTATCAAACAGCCGGAAAGATGGGGCAACGAGCATGAATACACATGATTTTTATTACGATCTGCCGCAGGAGCTGATCGCACAGGAGCCGGTCGAGCCGCGTGATCATTCGCGTCTGCTGGTGATGAACCGGGCGGACGGTGGCCTGACCGATACGCGGTTTGACCATATTCTGGATTATCTCCGCGAGGGGGACTGCCTGATTCTCAACGACAGCCGTGTCCTGCCTGCCCGGCTTTACGGCCATCGGGAGAGCGGCGCTGCCGTGGAGCTGCTGCTGCTCAGCCAGCGGGAGCGGGATGTCTGGGAGGTGCTCGCGAGGCCGGGCAGAAAAGCGAAACCGGGCAATGTGCTGACCTTTGGGGAGGGGTTGCTGACGGCCGAGGTGCTGGAGATTGTGAACGACGGCAACCGGTTGGTGCGATTTTCCTATGAGGGGAATTTTTATGAGCTGCTGGAGCGAATCGGCCGGATGCCGCTGCCGCCTTATATCACCCGGCAACTGGAGGACGGCGAGCGGTATCAGACGGTCTACTCCCGCGAACCGGGCTCGGCTGCCGCGCCGACCGCAGGACTGCACTTCACCCCTGAACTGCTCGCCCGCATCCGTGAGAAGGGGGTGTCCATCGGCTTTGTTACGCTGCATGTGGGGCTCGGCACCTTCCGTCCGGTCAAGGCGGAGCGGCTCGAGGAGCATCACATGCACGCCGAGCACTATGAGCTCAGCGCCGAAACAGCGGCGCTCATCAACCGTACCC
>USLV01000171.1 GCA_900555705.1 uncultured Oscillospiraceae bacterium
ATAGAAACAAGCGCTCTCCCGCCACGGCGGGAGAGCGCTTGTTTCTATGTACCCGGATATCATCCGCCCAGCCGGTTGTTCTGTGCGCGGCATAGAGCGGCATAGAGCCCGCCCTTTTCGAGCAGCTCCTCGTGCCGCCCCTGTTCGGCGATGCATCCCTGCTCCAGCACAAGAATGCGATCCGCCCGTCGGACGGTGGAGAGGCGATGGGCGATAACGAGAATCGTGCGTTTGCCCGCGAGGTTGTCGATCGCCCGCTGAATCTCCGCCTCTGTCTCGGTATCGACCGCCGAGGTGGCTTCGTCGAGGATCAGCACCGGGGCCTGACGGAGGACGGCGCGCGCGATCGCGATGCGCTGCTTCTGGCCGCCGGAAAGCCGGGTACCGCGCTCGCCGATCCGGGTCGCATAGCCGTCCGGCAACTCTGAGATGAAGCTGTGCGCCGAGGCGGCCTTTGCGGCCTCGACAATCTGCTCATGCGTCGCGCCCTCGACGCCGTAGGCGATGTTGTCCTCGACGCTGCCGTTGAACAGGAATACGTCCTGGAGCACCATCGAGAGATTGTCCCGGAGCGAACGGAGCGTGAGCGTCCGGATATCGACGCCGTCCAGTAGCACCGCCCCCTCGCAGGGGTCATAGAACCGCTCGATCAGCGAGACCAACGTGGTTTTGCCGACACCGGTCGCGCCGACCAGCGCAATCATTTCGCCTGGGCGCGCGGTGAAGGAGATGTCGCGCAGCACCGGCTCCCCCGTCTGATAGTGGAAGGAGACATGGGAAAAGGCCAGCTCGCCGCGCGCCGGGCCGATCGAACGGGCGTCGGGCGCCTCGCGGATCTCGCTCTCGGCGTCGATCACCTCGAGCGCGCGGACACCGCCCGCATAGGCGGTCTGCACATCCTCCACCAGCCGCGCGAGGGTCATCAGCGGCTGATAGAACAGGCTGAGATACATAAAAAAGCCGACGATATCCGCCGCGTTCATCCGTCCCTGCATGGCGAGCAGACCGCCGACCCCGACTACGATGATGGTGCCGATCGAGGTCAGCAGCTCGACTGCCGGCTGATAAATCGCGTTGGCGCGGTTGGCGTGGATGTTGACCTCGCTGTAGAACCGGCAGAAATCCCGGATACGGCTGCGTTCGCCCTCCTCCTTGCAGAAGGCCTGGATCTCCCGGATGCCGGACAGGTTGTCCTGAAGTGTGCCGGACAGGTCGCCGAGCACCTCCTGGTTTCGGCGGAAGAGCGGCGCGACCTTGCGGGAAAACAGCAGGCTGAGCCCGAGCACGAACGGCACCGGGATCAGCGTCAGCGCCGCCAGCGTCGGGTTGATGAGGAAGATCATCACCGCCACCGTGACAATGACCAGCAGGTTGCTCAGCAGGTCGGGCAGTGCATGGGCGATCAGCACCTCCATCTGCCGGGTGTCGTTCACCAGCCGGCTCATCAGCTGGCCGGTCTGTTTGTCGCTGTAATAGCGTAGCGACAGCGTTTGCAGCTTCTCATACACCCCGGCAATCAGGTCGCCGACAAAGCGCCAGGCTGCGATGTGGTTGCAGTACATGCTGAGATAACGGCAGAAGGCTTTGAGCAGATAGGCGCCGGTCAGAATCCCGGCATAGAGCAGCAGCGTTCCCGCCGACAACAGTTCGGGCGAACCGAGCCGAGCCGTCAGCCGCCGCACGATCTCCGGTGTCACGAGATTCAGCAGCGCGGCGCCGACCAGTCCCAGCACAGCGACCGCGAGCACGCCCCAATAGGGCCGCGCCATCCGGACAAAGCGTTTTGCGAGTTTCATGTTCGATCATTCCCATCGTTTTCCGTAGTAGGGCATGGGTTCAGTATACCCTGTCGCAGAAGGTTGCGTCAACTGTATTTTGTTCTTGACATATGTCAAAAAAGAGGTATACTGGAAAGAGAAACAAACGGAAAGCGGGGGGAGCGCCGTGCCGCGCCCGAGAAAATGCCGCCGTGTCTGTGCGCTGCCGTCGGTCGCGGGGCTGGTCCCGACCGAGGCGGACGGTCGCCCTGCCGTCTGCCCGCATGAGGTCGCGATGACGGTGGAGGAATATGAGACGATCCGGCTACTGGATCTCCTGTCGCTGACACAGGAGGACTGTGCCGCGCAGATGGGGGTCGCCCGCACCACCGTCACGGCCATCTACGCCGCCGCCCGCCGCAAGCTGGCGCAGGCGTTGGTGGAGGGCCGCCGCCTGGTGATTGCGGGCGGAGATTTCGCCGTCTGTGAAGGGCGTGGCAGCGGTGCGGCGGACTGTCCCCGCTTTTCCGCGGAAAAACTGAAGGGAGAAAGCAACATGAAAATCGCGGTTACGTATGAAAACGGGCTGGTATTCGGTCATTTCGGCCATACGGCTCAGTTCAAGCTCTATGAGGTGGCGGAGGGTGCGGTGACAGCCTCTGAGGTGGTGGATACCAACGGCAGCGGCCACGGCGCACTGGCCGGATTTCTGCGCGCGCACGGGGTGGACACGCTGATCTGCGGCGGCATCGGCGGTGGCGCGCAGCGGGCGCTTGCCGAGGCGGGGATTCAGCTGTACGGTGGCGTGACCGGCAGCGCAGACGAGGCGGTCGCGGCGCTGTTGAATGGGACGCTGCGCTACAGCGCGGACGTCACCTGTAGCCACCACGACCACAGCCATGGGAGCTGCGGAAGCGGCGACTGCGGTCACGGCAGCTGTGGACACTGATGGAAGAGCGGTTGCTTTTTGAACCGGACTGTAGTACAATATTCCCTGTCATATTACAGGCTGTCTTTGTCCCCCGACGGATTCGCCGGGGGACATGTTCTGTCCGGAGAAGGAGACGAAAAATATGTCGAACTGGAAACGCAGCGGCAAGCTGTTCCTGATTTTTCTGAAGATCGGCGCGTTCACTTTTGGCGGGGGCTATGCGATGATTCCGATGATCCAGCGGGAGACGGTCGAGAAGGCCGGATGGATCAAAGAGGAGGATATTCTCGATATCATGGCGATTTCGGAATCCACTCCCGGGCCGATCGCGGTCAATGCCGCGACTTTCGTCGGCTATCAGGTCGGTGGGCTGTTCGGCGCGTTCTGCGCGACGTTTGGCGTGATTCTTCCATCCTTCTGCATCATTCTGGGGCTGTCGCTCTGCCTGCGGCAGTTCGAGAGTCTGAAAGTGGTGCGATATGCCTTCCTCGGCATCCGGGCGGGTATGCTGGCGCTTGTGGTGCGGGCGCTGTTGTCCATGGCACGGCAGTGCCCGCGGAATCTGTTTTCCTGGCTGCTGGCCGCGGCCGCCTTTGTCGCGGTGGCGGTGTTCGACATCAGTGTGCTGCTGGTGATTGTGTGCTGTGCCCTGATTGGGCTTTCGGCCAGCCTGCTGGCGCGGAAAGGAGGCGGACGGACATGATGTATTGGGAGCTGTTTCTGACCTTTCTGAAAATCGGCGCCTTCACCTTCGGCGGCGGTTATGCAATGCTGCCGTTTATTCAGGAGGAAGCGGTGACCCACGGCTGGATGACGATGGAGGAGCTGGTCAACTTCATCGCCGTCAGCGAATCCACCCCCGGCCCCTTCGCGATCAACATCTCGACCTATGTCGGGGCAGAGACGGCGGGACTGGCCGGAGCGGCCTGTGCGACGCTTGGCGTCGCGCTGCCATCGTTCCTCGTAATCCTGCTGGTGGCGCACTGGTTCCTCGCCTTCAGGAACAGCCACGTGGTGTCCGGGTTGATGACCGGTCTGCGCCCGGCGGTGATCGGACTGATCGCAGCGGCGGCGCTGTCGATCGGGGCGACGGTATTCTGCCCCAGCGGCGGGTTCGCTCCGGATTTCGCGACGCTGTGCGCGGCGGGGATTTTCCTGCTGATGCTGGTTCTTGAGTTCAAAAAGGTGCATCCGATCGCCATCATCGCGCTGTCCGCTGCTTTGGGGATTGCCGTCGGATATGCGGGGGAAAACCTGTCCGTCGGATGGCAGCTTTGACAGCCCGGGCCCCCGCGTTTTCTCGCGGGGGCCCGTTTTTGT
>USLV01000172.1 GCA_900555705.1 uncultured Oscillospiraceae bacterium
ATACGATATGTAGAGAGGTCTCGTGGGCTCGGAGATGTGTATAAGAGACAGGTCCAGGACCTTCGCCACCCGGAGATCCACCTTTCCAAAATCGTCAATCCCGATCTGGTCGAGGAAGGCGACAAAGGGAACCTCCGGTGCGGGAGCGGCGGCCGCTACCGTCGCTTCCTGCTCTGCTCGCAGCTCGGCAAGCACCTTTTCGGTGTCCAGCCGCGCGAACAGCGGGGTCGGGGTGCCGACGGCGAACGCCTCCGGCGCGCCGAACGAGGCGAGCGATTCCCAACTCATCCAGTTCTCGTCGAGCTGGAGCTGTGACCGAATCGAGTCCGCAGTCTCCGGCAGCACCGGAGTCAGCATCACCGCCAGCATGCGGATGCATTCGAGCAGGTTATACAGCACGGCTGCCAGACGCGGCCGGTCGGCCTCGTTTTTCGCGAGCACCCAAGGGGCGGTTTCGTCAATATACTTGTTGCAGCGGCGGGCAAGGGTCATCACCGCGTCCAGTGCCTCCGCATTGTGATAGCGATCCATCAGGCGGCAATAATCCTCGCGCGTCTTCTGCGCTGCCGCAAGCAACTCGGCATCAGCGGGGTCAGCCACGTCTGGACGCGTGACACGTCCCTCGAAATATTTGTTGGTCATCGCGATGCTGCGGTTGACGAGATTACCGAGTGTATTCGCGAGGTCGGCGTTATACTTGTTCACAAAACTCTCGTGGGTGATGGTGCCGTCCTGCGCAAAGGGAATCTCGGAGAGCAGATAATATCGCACGGCATCCGCGCCGAAGCGGCAAACAAGGTCGTCGGCATACAGCACATTGCCGCGGGATTTACTCATCTTGTCCTCGCCGGAGAGCAGCCACGGATGGCCGAGCACCTGCTTCGGCAACGGCTCGCCGAGCGCCATCAGAATGATCGGCCAGTAGATCGTATGGAACCGCACAATGTCCTTGCCGATGACATGCAGGTCGGCGGGCCAGTAGTGACGGTACTGATCGGTCGTGCCGTCGGGGGAATAGCCGATACCGGTGATATAATTGGACAGTGCATCAAGCCAGACATAGGTGACATGCTTCGGGTCGAAATCGACCGGAACACCCCAGGTAAAGGAGGTACGGGAAACGCAGAGATCGGTGAGTCCGGGCTTCAGGAAGTTGTTGATCATCTCGCTGCGGCGGGAATCCGGCTGGAAGAAATCCGGGTTCTCTTCATAGTAGGCGAGCAGCCGATCCTGATATTTGCTCAGCCGCAGAAAATAGGCCTCCTCCTTCGCGTCCACAACGTCGCGGCCACAGTCGGGGCATTTGCCGTCCTTGAGCTGCGAGGCGGTGAAGAAGGATTCGCAGGGAACACAGTATTTTCCCTCGTATTCGCCCTTATAGATGTCGCCCTGCTCATAGAGCTTTTTGAAAATTTTCTGGACCGCCGCTTCGTGGTCGGCATCAGTCGTACGGATGAACCGGTCATAGGTGACGTTCAGGCAATCCCAGACCTCTTTGATCTGCGCGGCGATGCCGTCGACGTACTGCTTCGGGCTGATGCCCTGCTCCTTCGCGATTTCCTCGATCTTCTGGCCGTGCTCGTCCGAGCCGGTCTGGAAATATACGTCAAATCCCATCATGCGCTTATACCGCGCGATCATATCGGCGAGTACGATATCGTAGGTGTTGCCGATATGTGGTTTGCGCGAGGTATAGGCGATGGCGGTGGTAAGGTAAAACTTTGGCTTGTCCATGGGAGTGCGCCTCCTCTTACAAGATTATACAAGTATTCCTTATTATACCACATGTCGGGGAAATTACAAGAGCTGACGCATCCGTTCCTCAAATTGGATGGATTCCTGTATGCTATTGGTCGGCCTCCGCTGCTGTCCCCAGTACATATAGGAGGCCAAAAGCGACGGGGGACAATAGAGCGGTGGCGGCGAGGAGCCATTGACAGTGATGGGCAGTCTCTGTCCGCTGTGCCGCTACACTGACATCTGCCGCAGACTGGGCGGTACACGGACGGTCGGCAGAGATTGCCCATATGACTGCGATGCCGATAAGACAACAAAGAACACAGATTACGGTCAAGAGACAGGCCAATCGTTTCAGATTTCGATGCATTCTCAGATTCCTTTCCTTTTGGATCGAATAGACAGTCGAATATTCTCGAAATAAGCAGATCCTTCCCATATGATAAACCAAAACGGTATATATGTCAATATACCGTTTTGGTTTATCATATAATAGCGCTGCCATTGTATGAACAGGGGAGGGAGCGCATATGTACAGCCGCATCCGGGCGCTTCGGGAGGATCGGGATCTGCTGCAAAAGGATATGGCCGCTATGCTGCATTGCAGTCAGGTGGCGTATTCGCGTTATGAGCTGGGACTACGGGATATTCCGACTGAGGTGTTGATCGAACTTGCCCGGTTTCACAACACCAGCACGGACTATCTGTTGGGGCTGACAGATATTGACCGGCCATATCCCCGAACGAAATAGCAGACAGACCATGCATGCTGCACAGTCTGTCTGCTGTTTGGATACCTCATTCTTCCTGCCTGAGGTGACGGAGAATATCCCGGTTGAATTTTTTGCGCTGGGCTTCGACAGAGGAACCCGCTTCGAGCAGCAGTCCGTCACAGAAGGCGGCGACATCTCGACCGGTGATCTCGAGAACCGGTTTGCCTGATGCTGCGCCGGATTCGAACAGATCGACGAGATCATAGTGGAGCTGCATCATATCATAGCCCGCACCGGTCGCAAACTGCCACATGTGTGACTGGATTTTTTGAAAAACATAGCGATAGTCCTCCGGCAATGCCTCAACACGCGCCATCTGCCGCTTATATTCCCGTTTTTCAGCGAACAGCTTTTTGAGATTCAGATAATTGTCAAAAAACTCAGACATGGATGCTCTCCTCCCTCAGTTCACGCAGTCTGGCCGCGACAAAATCCCATTTTTCCCAAAAGCGGCGCAGTTCCTGCTGCCCCGCCGGGGTGAGGGAGTAGAACTTGCGCGGCGGTCCTAACTCAGACGGCCGTTTCTCTATCGTCACCAACCGGTTCTTTTCCAGTCGCAGCAGAATGGTATAGACCGTTCCCTCGACCACCTCGACAAAGCCGCGTTCGTTGAGCTGCCGGGTGATCTCATAACCGTAGGCTTCCCGGCGACTGAGGATTTCCAGCACACAGCCCTCGAGAACACCCTTGAGCATTTCCGTCAGCTGTTCCAATTGACTCCCTTCCTTCTACATAGTATTGTTGGTATGCAGTAATGCATACTACTGCTATATCGTATAACAAAGTAGAGCGCTTGTCAAATGGAAAATGTTGTGGGGCGGAGAGGGAAGATTCAGCGGATGACCGGTTCCAGCTGATCAAAAAGTGGATCGTCAAAAAATTCCCGAATGCTGAGATCGAGACCATCACAGATGGCTTGGATGGTAACGATACCCGGATTGCGGCTTTTAGAATTCAGGATACTGTAAATTGTTGACGGCGGTATGCCGCATTGATTGGCCAATGCGTTGACTGTGAGTTTCCGTTCCAGGCAGATTGCCAGAATGCGTCGTGCAGTCGCTGTTTTGACATTTTTCATGTGTCCTTTCTCCTCTCTAAAAGTGCACAATATTTGACACCAGTTTAAACGTATTTACGATTTATCGTGTTGGATATATCGCAAATATAGAGAGGAATATACACGAAATTAGATTATAAATAAATGTATTGTGCGTAGTTATTACGGAATAATAAAAAAACGTCCCTGTACGTGCTTAGACAGGGACGTTTGATCATTCAGGCGTTGAGAGAGCCCTCGCCGCTTCGATTTATATTATAAAAATTTTGCAATCCCGGGGCGCGGAGAAGAGATATCTGCGTTTTCTTCGTTGGTGAGAGACAACCGCTGCGCATCCGGCCTCCTCGGCCATACGGCTGATCGCGAGTGCTCGCGTATTGTTTCTCGGTGAACAAAGGGAAACGCGCCTGCCGGCGGCTGTAATCACCGCAGACAGTG
>USLV01000173.1 GCA_900555705.1 uncultured Oscillospiraceae bacterium
GTGGGCTCGGAGATGTGTATAAGAGACAGGTACCGGTTCCCGGCCACTATGCGGAGGTATTCACCACGGATGCCGCCGCCTTTGGCGGCACCGGTGTCTCCAACGGCAGGATAGAAAGTGAAAAACAGCCGATGCACGGTTTCGAGGAATCCATCAGCCTGACCGTCCCGCCGCTGTCTGTTGTATTCTTCCGTCTTGAAAAGCGGAAAGTGATTCGCAAATCCCCGAAAAAAACGACCAAGAGGAAGGTGTGACCATGTTCCGAAAACAGGAATGTGTGGCTATGCTGCTTGCAGGCGGACAAGGGAGCCGTCTGTATGCGCTGACCCGCAATATCGCCAAACCCGCTGTTCCCTACGGCGGGAAATATCGCATTATCGATTTTCCGCTGTCCAACTGTACCAATTCCGGCATCGATACCGTCGGAGTGCTGACCCAATATCAGCCGCTGGAGCTCAGCGACTACATAGGCTCCGGTCAGCCCTGGGATCTCGATCGGCTGGACGCAGGCGTGCATATCCTGCCGCCCTATCAGCGCAACAAGGGCGCGGACTGGTATAAGGGGACCGCCAATGCCATCTATCAGAATATGGCGTTTATCGAGCGCTATGACCCGGAATATGTGCTCGTGCTGTCCGGCGATCATATCTACAAGATGGACTATTCGAAGATGATCGCATTTCATCAGAAAAAAAACGCCGACTGTACCATCGCCGTCATCGAGGTACCGCTTGCCGAGGCGAGCCGCTTCGGCATCCTCAACACCAATCCCGATGACTCGATCTATGAGTTCGATGAAAAACCCGCCGAGCCGAAGAGCAATCTCGCCTCGATGGGTATCTATGTCTTCAACTGGCAGAAGCTGCGGCAATACCTGACAGCGGACGAGGCGGATCCCAAGTCCCAAAACGACTTCGGCAAAAATGTGCTGCCCGCCATGCTCGACGGCGGCGAGCGCATGTACGCCTACCGGTTTGAGGGCTACTGGAAGGATGTCGGTACAATCGAAAGCCTCTGGGAGGCCAATATGGATCTGCTCAATCCCAAGGTTTCGCTGAATCTCGACGATCCGGAATGGAAGATCTATTCCCGCAATGCCGGTCTGCCGCCGCACTATCTCAGCAGTACGGCCCATGTCCAGAACAGCATGATCTCCGAGGGCGGTATCATTGAGGGCAGTGTCGATTTCTCGGTGCTGTTCGCGGATGTGACAGTCGAGGAAGGCGCGGAGATCCGTGATTCGATCCTGATGCCCGGCGCACATGTCAAAAAGGGCGCACAGGTGCAGTATGCCATCCTCGCCGAAAACGTCGTCATCGGGGAAAACGCGGTTGTCGGCCAGCGGCCGGAGGAGATGGAAAACCTGGCCGACTGGGGTGTAGCAGTCGTGGCAAACGGCGTCACAATCGGTGACGGCGCGGTTGTACCTGCTCGCAGCATGGTCGAGAGCGATATCGGAGGTGGCGATAATGCGCAATAACAATGTGATAGGGCTGATTTTCGCCAATATGCATGACGACTGCCTGCGGGAGCTGACCGCGCTGCGCGCGCTTGGATCGATTCCCCTCGGCGGCCGCTATCGGCTGATCGATTTTCCTCTCTCCAGTATGGTGAACGCCGGAATCTCCAAGGTAGGCATTGTTACCAAAAACAAGTACCAGTCACTCATGGATCACCTCGGTTCGGGAAAGTTCTGGGATCTCTCCCGTAAAAACGAGGGTATCTCTTTCCTGCCGCTGCTCGGAGACGACTCTTTCTATGAGGGGCGCATTGCTTCTCTGCTCGGGATCGAGGACTATCTCCGAAACTCCCGGGAGGAACATATCCTGATGGCCGACTGCTATATGCTCGGCAACATCGACTACGCCCCGCTTCTTCGGCAACACATCGACAGCGGTGCGGATATCACCATTGGCTATCAGACCGGTGATGCCCCGGAAGGGATCGACAGTATGTTGCTCGACGTCGCCGCCGACGGAAGCGTTTCAGATATCCGGATCGGACGGGAATGCGTCTGCCGCCATGGCATCGGTCTCTATATGGCACGCAAGGAGAGCCTGCTTCAGCTCGTCGAAGAAGCGGTCAGCCGTCACCTCGGTTATTTCGAGCGGGATGTGCTGCAGCGACGGCTGGATTCCCTGAGAATCTATGGTTATGAAGTGCCGGAATATACCGCCGCCATCACCTCTCTCAGCCGTTACTTTGACGCCAATATGGCGCTGCTGCGCGCGGATATCCGCCGACAGCTCTTTACCCCGAGTCGGCCGATTTATACCAAGGTGCGCGATTGCGCGCCGGCTATCCACGGGTTACATGCCGACGTGCGGGACTCGCTGGTGGCGGACGGTGCCAGTATAGACGGACGGGTCAGCAACTCCATCATCTTCCGCAATGTCAAAATCGGCCGTGACACCGTGGTGGAGAACAGCATCGTCATGCAGGGCGCGATTATTCTGCCGCAGTCACAGCTGCGCTGCGTCATCAGTGATAAAAACGTCGTGATCCGCGAGCGGAGCGTGTTGCAGGGCGTGGAGAGCTATCCGGTCTTTATTCGAAAAAATACCGTCGTCTGACCATACGACGGATGGAGCAGAAGGAGTGAATAGACATGAAGGTTTTATATGCGACGAGCGAGGCGCGGCCCTTCGCCGCGTCGGGCGGTCTCGGCGATGTAGCCGGGTCGCTGCCGCAGGCCATCCGCGCACGGCTGGTCGGCTGTCGGGTGGTGATGCCGCTATATGAATCCGTCCCGCAGCATCTGCGGGAGAATATGCAGTTTTTGACAAGCTTTACCGTACCGGTCGCCTGGCGGAGACAGTACTGCGGCGTTTTTGAAGCGCGCCATAACGGCGTCATCTATTACCTGCTGGACAATCAGTACTACTTCAAGCGGGCCGGACTCTACGGGCACTATGACGATGCCGAACGCTTCGCCTTTTTTGCCAGAGCCATTCTGGAGATGCTTGAGCACATCGACTTTAAACCCGATATCCTTCACGCCAACGACTGGCAGACCGGACTGGCGCCGGTCTATTACAGCCTGTTCTACGCCGAGCGTCCCGGTTATGAAAACATCAAGACGGTATTCACGATCCACAACATCCAATACCAGGGCAAATACGGCCTTGAGATTCTCGAGGACGTGTTCGGTCTGCCGCAGTCGGCGAAATCCCTTGTCGAGCACGACGGCTGCGTCAACATCATGAAGGGGGCGATCGAAGCTTCTCACAGAGTCACGACGGTCAGCCCCACCTATGCGGAGGAGATCCGTGACCCCTGGTATGCCTATGGGCTTGACACAATCCTGCGTGCGCGGGAATGGAAGCTTTCCGGTATTCTCAACGGTATTGACACCGATGACTACAATCCCGAGACCGATCCGGCCATTGCGGCGCATTTCTCTGCCGACGATCCCGGCGGGAAAGCGGCGGACAAACGGGCGCTGCAAGAGCTGCTCAGTTTGCCGCAAAGGCCGGAGATACCGGTCATCGCGATGGTCTCGCGGCTGGTGTCGCACAAAGGACTGGATCTTGTCAAATACGTGCTGGACGAGCTTTTGCAGGGAGAGGTGCAGTTCGCGGTGCTCGGCTCCGGCGAATGGACCTATGAGAGCTTTTTCCGTGAGGTGCAGGGACGTCATCCCGATAAATTCTGCTTCTATGAGGGGTTTCATCCCGAGGTTGCGCGGAAATTCTATGCCGGTGCCGACATCTTCCTGATGCCGTCGAAAAGCGAGCCCTGCGGCCTGTCGCAGATGCTTGCCTGTCGCTACGGCACGCTGCCGGTCGTCCGCGAAACCGGCGGACTTCGGGACAGTATCCGCGATTGCGGCGACGGCGAGGGCAACGGCTTCACCTTCAAAACCTACAACGCGAACGATATGCTTTATGCCATTCATCGTGCGCTCGGCGCCTATGCGAATAAAGCCTGTCTCTTATACACATCTGACGCTGCCGACGAAGCTAGAAGTGTAGA
>USLV01000174.1 GCA_900555705.1 uncultured Oscillospiraceae bacterium
AACTGCCGGAGGAGCCGCTGCCGCCAAACGCAGAGATGCCGCAGCCGGAGAACAAACCGGCACGACCGGTTTCGAAATTTTCGGATCTCAAGTTCGGCGAGGACTATGATATCTCCGAGGATGATCAGGCGGTCGGCGGCCGTGGCTTTTTCAGACGCAAGAAATAAGGATGACAGTGGGGACGCCGCGGCGGAAGCGCGGCGTCCTGTTCCGTGAGAGCGGTTCAAAAGGGGGATACGGATGTATCAGGTGATGATTCTTCTGTCCGCCGTGCTGCTGATTGGTGTGGATCAGCTGACCAAATGGCTGGCGGTACAGCATTTGCAGCAGGCACCGGTTGTGCTGATTGAGGGCGTGTTGGAGCTGCGATATTCGGAAAATACGGGTATTGCCTGGGGAATGCTCCCGGACAGGCGCTGGCTGGTGACGGCGGTGACGGGCGTTATGCTGCTGTTCGTGCTGGGGGTGTTGCTGTCCGGCCGGTTCCGCAGCAGCCGTCTGTTTACCATTGGCGCCACGATGGTGACGGCAGGCGGCATCGGCAATCTGATCGACAGACTGGTCTATCCGGACGGTCATGTGGTGGATTTTCTGTATGTGAAGCTGATTGATTTTCCGATCTTCAATTTTGCGGATTGCTGTGTCGTGATCGGGGCAATTCTGATTCTGGCCTATTTCTTTTTCTTTTACACCGATAAAGAGCCGCCGCTGAGGCAGGCGGCGATGGAGGCAACGGATGGAGCAGCTGCGGATCCCGGAGAGCCGGGCGGGGGAGAGGATTGACCGCTATTTGGCCGATGTGCTGGAGGTAACCCGGTCGGCCATCCAGAAATGGATCGACGACGGCCTGGTCACGATCGACGGCAAAGCGGTGGGAAAGCAGCTCCGTCTGCACGGCGGTGAGCTTTTGGAGGTGAGGCCGCCGGAGCCGGTTGTCTATGAGGCACGTGCGGAGAATATCCCGCTGGATATTGTCTATGAGGACGATGATCTGCTGGTTGTCAACAAGCCGAAGGATATGGTGGTGCATCCGGCGGCTGGGCATTATGAGGGAACGCTGGTCAATGCGCTGCTCTGGCACTGCGGCGACAGCCTTTCCGGCATCAACGGCGTGCTCCGCCCCGGCATTGTGCACCGCATCGACAAGGATACCAGCGGGCTGTTGATTGTCGCCAAGAACGATATGGCCCATCAGGGACTTGCGGAGCAGATTCGCGTGCACGACTTCCGCCGGGAGTATGAGGCGGTGATTGTCGGCCATCTCCGCGAGCCGGAGGGGACGGTGAATGCGCCGATCGGCCGTCATCCGACCGATCGAAAAAAAATGGCCGTCACCCCGAAAAACGCCAAATCCGCGGTCACACACTACCGTGTACTCGCGGAATATCCGGGCTACAGCCATATTCGACTGCAACTGGAGACCGGCCGAACCCATCAGATCCGGGTGCATATGGCCTGGCTTGGCCATCCGGTGGCCGGGGATCCGGTGTATGGCAGCGGCCGGCCGCTGCCCGGCCTGCATGGCCAGTGTCTGCATGCGCGGCTAATTGGGTTCCGCCATCCCCGGGATGGCCGCTACCTGGAGTTCGAGAGCCCACTTCCGGACTATTTCACCTCCTTTCTGCAAAAAATCGGACAGGACGGTTTCGGATGACAGTCAGGTGCGAATCGGTAGCGATCATCTGGTTTGCGCTCTCTTCGCACCAGTTTTCTGTGTGTAACAGCGGTATAAACCCGCTCAAAGATATCCATGTAGTGTCGCCGTCGGCGCTGTGTTGGATTGATTTGATACGGATATGACAAAAGTAGTGTCATTGCTTTGTGCAAATTTGCTGTCGCCCTCCGCATGGAGGGCGTGGATTGAAATGCGGCCGAATACGGCGAGATGTTGTCCAACCCGCGTCGCCCTCCGCATGGAGGGCGTGGATTGAAATGCCTCCTCCCTGCGAGAGGAGGCAGGCTTATGAACGTCGCCCTCCGCATGGAGGGCGTGGATTGAAATTTCGGAACCAACAGCGCAAACATGGGCTACGATCAGGTCGCCCTCCGCATGGAGGGCGTGGATTGAAATGGTGAACGGTTCCATGACGAAACTGGCCGACGCGTCGCCCTCCGCATGGAGGGCGTGGATTGAAATCGCGCCATGTATGCGCCGCTGCGGTCAACTTTTGGTCGCCCTCCGCATGGAGGGCGTGGATTGAAATCGCAAGCTGTGGTTCCGGCTGAAGAACCCAAACGGGTCGCCTTCCGCATGGAGGGCGTGGATTGAAATTGCTGATAGGCGAGGGAGTAGCCCTCCCTCGCCTGGTCGCCCTCCGCAGGAAGAACGTGGATTGAAATGCCGGAAATAGCAAAACCGCCCGATCTGAGTTTTGTCGCTCTTCGTAGAAAAAGCGTGGATTGAAATTATGATTTGATTGATACGACCACGCGAAACAGTGGATTACAACTGTAAAAGTCCGTGTAATGTTCCTGTTCAAAACAGCCCGCTATGGCGGGCTGTTTTTTCATATTCTATAACCCCGGCAATTCATCTTATTTCCCTTGACAAAGCAGGGAGTAAGGCGTATACTTATTATACAAGTTATACTTATAATACTTTTTGGAGAGTGTCGATATGAAGGGTATCTTGAAGGATAACCGCTATATGAGCTCAGTCAAAGTTGGTCCAAAGGGCCAGATTGTAATCCCGAAGGAAGTCAGGGATATGTTTGATATTCACCCCGGCGACACCCTGATTTTGTTGGCGGACAGGGAAAAGGGCATTGCACTTGAGCGCTACGGCATATTTGCAAAGATCGCCGATGCGATTTTCAGCGGAAAAGGAAAAGAACTCTATCCCGACCAGAGCGAGAAAGATTCGATTGCCTTTGCCGGCGCAATCAGAGAACTCGACGAAGCGGGGGAGTAGCATGACAGCGATCACCACGACGAATCTCGTAAAACAATATAAGGACAAAACGGCGGTGGATCACCTCAACCTCTCGGTGGAGCGCGGAGAGCTGTTTTCCCTTTTGGGTGTAAACGGCGCCGGAAAGACGACCACGATCAAAATGCTTTCCTGCCTGACGAAACCAACCAGCGGAGACGCTTTTTTGAACGGCAGCAGCGTTGTGTCCGATGCCAACACTGTGAAGAGCATCATAGGTGTTTCGCCGCAGGAAACGGCGGTAGCACCGAATCTGACTGTCGAAGAAAACCTTGAGTTGATGTGCGGGATTCATGGCTTTTCCAAAGAGAAACGGCGGCAGAAACTCGCGGAGCTTTCCGAGCAGTTTGATTTCAAATCCATTCTCAACAGGAAAGCGGGTAAGTTGTCAGGCGGCTGGCAGCGTCGGCTCAGTATCGCCATGGCCCTGATCGGTGAACCGAGCATCCTGTTTCTTGACGAACCGACTTTGGGACTGGATGTACTTGCGAGAAGTGATCTTTGGGATGCCATTCGCGCCTTGAAAGGCAAAATCACGATCGTACTGACAACGCACTATATGGCGGAAGCAGAGGCGCTGTCAGACCGAATCGGCATTATGAAGGATGGGAAGCTCCTTGTGTTGGGGACTGCGGATGAGCTGAAAACCATGGCGGGAACCGACAAATTTGAGGATGCGTTTGTGACGATTGTCAAGGGGGCGGCAACATGAGATTGCTCACGTTTTCGGGGCGAACGGCAAAGGAGATACTGCGCGATCCACTGAACTTGTGTTTCGGCCTGGGATTTCCTGTCGTCTTAATCTTGTTGCTCTCTGCGATACAGGCGAATATTCCAGTCAGCCTTTTTGAGATCGGGAATCTGGCGCCGGGTATCACGGTATTCGGTCTTTCGTTTATGACCCTCTTTTCTGCCACTCTGATCGCCAAGGACAGGGAAAGTGCTTTTCTGCAAAGGCTCTATACGACCTGTCTCTTATACACATCTCCGAGCCCACGAGACCTCTCTACATCTC
>USLV01000175.1 GCA_900555705.1 uncultured Oscillospiraceae bacterium
GATCTGGCAGGTGCTGTTTCATCGAAACGGCGCACTCAACAGCTTTTTGCAGATTTTCGGGATCACCGGCGCGGACTGGCTGCGTTCCGGCTGGGACAAGGCGGTGGTGGTGCTGCTGTTTTTATGGAAAAATCTCGGCTATAATATGGTGCTGTTTATGGCGTCGCTCAGCTGCATTCCGCGCGATGTCATTGACGCAGCGCATATGGACGGCGCGGGCGCCTGGCGCACCTTCCGGCACATCAAGCTGCGCTATCTCTCGCCGACCATCCTGTTCGTCACCATTCTCTCCGTGGCGAACTCCTTTAAAATTTTTCGCGAGGTGTATCTGCTGGCCGGGAACTATCCCAGCGAGGGGCTGTATATGCTCCAGCACTTCATGAACAATGTCTTCCGCTCCCTCGACTATCAGAAGCTCTCCGCCGCCACAACCGTGATGGTGCTGGTGATGGGGGTGATTCTGGCGGTTTTGTTCCTGCTGGAGGGACGCTTTGGGAGGGATGTGGAGCGATGAAATCACATAAAACCGGGCGCATCCTCCTCACGGCGCTGCTCGCACTTGTGGCGGTTGGCTTTTTGCTGCCGACCGTGCTGACCGTCACCAACGCCTTTATGACACAGGAGGAGCTGACCGAACGCTACGGCGCGGTATTCGATTCACTCGGCGGCAGCGGCTATGTCTCCGACGGGGTGCGGCTGCGGCTGATTCCGCGCGACTTCACCATCAAGCAGTTCTTTGATGTGCTGCTGCAAAGCCCCACCTATTTGCTGAAATTCTGGAACTCGATATTGCTGGTTGTGCCGATCGTGCTGGGGCAGGTGATGATCGCCTCGATGGCGGCATACAGCCTGACGCGGGTCAGGAATCGCGCACGCACGGTGGTTTTTTTCTTCTACATTGTGCTGATGCTGATGCCCTATCAGGTGACGCTGGTGCCGAACTATCTCGTCTCCAAATGGCTGGGGCTGCTCGGGACCCGCTGGTCGGTCATCTTCCCCGGCGTATTTGCGCCGTTTTCGGTATTTTTGCTCGCGCGATTCATGCAGCGCATCCCGTCTGTACAGATCGAGGCGGCACAGCTGGACGGGGCAGGGGAGTGGCGCATTTTCACTCGGATTTGCCTGCCGCAATGCCGCGGCATTCTCTATTCGGTGATGATTCTGGTTTTCATTGACTATTGGAACATGGTGGAACAGCCGCTGGTTCTGCTGTCCGACGCGGCGCAATATCCGCTGTCGGTCTATCTGTCCAATATCAACGCGCAGGATGTGGCGATTGCGTTTGCGGCCGCCGTGATCTACATGATCCCGCCGATGCTGCTATTCCGGCACGGGGAGCAGCATCTTGTCGCGGGCATTGCCCAGACCGGCTCCTTTGCGGCCGGGACGGACGAGAAGCGTCGGCGACGGCGGTGGGTGCCGGTGACGGCGGGTCTGTTTTTCGCGGTACTGGCAGCGCTGACGATATTTGCCCAGCCGCTGATGGAGCGGGTGGTGCCGACCGTTACCTTTCGGAATATCACCGCCGGGTCCGGCGACGCCATCTTTGCCGTTCCGCGGGAGGCACTGCTTTCGGATGAGAACGGCAGCTATATTCTCCTTGTGCAGCAGCAGGACTCGTCACTCGGGGAACGCTGGCAGGTCAGCCGTGTTGCCGTCGCCGCCGTCGGCATGGACGAGGAAACCTTTTCGATCGAAACCGACGCCGAGCTCTCGTTCTTCGATCAGGTGATCGTCTCCTGGTCCGCTCTCCCGCGCGATGGACAGTATGTGCGACGGGCGGAGGAGTCGTCATCGGGCAAGCTGTAAAGGCACTTATTTGTTCGCGAGTCGATAGCTTTCGTCAATTCTCTCACAAATTTCTTTTAAAGGAACGGACCCGTCCAGTATCATGGTATACCAGTTTTTCTTATTCATATGCCATCCGGGGAAATACGTCTTGCCATCCAAAAGTTCCCCCAATTTCTCCGGAATATGGCGAAGGTCGATGATCTCCACAAGCTCATCCGATGGCAGCCTCAGCTTACGCCTGGATACTGTCAGAATGGCTCCGTACCACTTTCCGTTGTCTTTTCGCCTCCAAACAGCATTATCGGGGAACTTTTGCCATAAGAACTCCAACTCGTCGCCGTATGTGTTTCGGACATATGCAATCAAGTGCCTGGCCTGAGCCGTTTTAAAAACATCCGGCTCAAAACAGTTTTCCGCAATATCGGTCAGAATTTCTTCATATTCTGTTCGGACTCCTCCCACAAAGCTGCCGGTAGCGCCATCTGCTTCATGGAGTGTGTAAGGCTCGTTCCATGTGGGATCCATCATCGTCGTTGTCACGTCTCCCTGAGATGTGACGGTAACCGTCAACTCAAAGCCGCTCTCTTTCAATATCCTTTGATATATATACTGATCGCCTGTGTATCGAAATCCATATGGTTCCAGACTGGAAACGCATAGTTTTCTTCTGCGAAAGATAGCGGCTGTTCTGTCATTCATGTTGGACCTCCATAGCATAGCCCGGTTTTCTCAAATTATAGCACAAGGGCAGGGCGGCAACAAGGGGGGGCAGGGGCGCACGTAACTCACCGCCCACAGGCGTGCGTGCGGTACTGCCTCCGGATACGCTGCGCAGGTCTGATGAATAGCCGTAAGCTGGGGAGAAAATGATATGCCCAAACGACACATGGCAGCAGGTGTCTGTCGATTTTCCCGTCGTACTATCCGCAATATAAATCCTATAGGCAATCAACGACACATGCAGCGCGTTTGCGCGTAAGTCTGATTACGGTACAGATGCTTGACGTGTGTTGGCGGTTGGTATATGGACGGCACATGTGTTGGCATGTGCTGTTTTTTTGCCTCAAATCAAGGAGGTTACTATGGAAAATTCAAGCTATCCCGGCAACGAAAAAGTGGGGAGACTACTGCGGAAATTTGCGATCCCCTGCATCTGCTCTCTGATTATCTCATGCCTCTACAACATCGTGGATCAGATTTTTGCAGGCAATGGCGTGGGCTATCTGGGCAACGCCGCCACCGGTGTCATTTTCCCGATTACGGTAGTGGGCTGGGGATTGAGCCTGTTCTTCGGAGATGGAGCCGCGGCTGTGTTGAGTGTTTCTCCTGGGAAGGGGGAAACAAAAGACATGCACAGAAGTGTGGGAAATGCGGTTTTGGGTTCGTTTCTCTCCGGCGTGATCGTGGTTGCGATCGCGTATCTGTGGGGAAATGACCTGCTTCGGCTGATCGGCGCAACAGATGCCAATATCCAAATGGCGCATGATTACGGTGTGATTATCTTTGCCATGATGCCTCTTGCCATGACACAGAACACCCTGGCGTCTATTATTCGGGCGGACGGCAGCCCCCAAATATGCGATGGCGGCGATGCTGACTGGGGCCATTATCAACATTATTGGTGATCCGGTCGCCATTTTTGTGCTTGATATGGGGGTTCAGGGGGCAGTCTGAGCCACTATTTCAGGGCAGTTTGTCAGCTTTATCATTTGCGCCGCCTATTTAGGCCGCTCGAAAACTTTCCGGGTAAACGCCGATAGCTTCAAACCGCGTTTCGCTCTTTGGAAGCCGGTTATGGCCCTGGGAGCCTCCAGTCTGTTGACCCAGCTTTCTATTGTCATCATTACGGTTGTGAATAACATTCTGCTGGTAAAATATGGCGCACAGTCGATTTATGGCGCAGATATTCCTCTGGCGGCATTTGTGGTCATCATGAAGCTCTTTCAAATCTTCTTAAACATTGCGATCGGTATTGCCGCCGGTGCGCAACCGATTGTCGGATACAACTACGGTGCAGGAAATGATGGCCGGGTGCGGGAATTGCTGAAATGGATGATTCGGTGGACGGTTATTGTCGGCCTGATTTGCATGGTTCTCTTT
>USLV01000176.1 GCA_900555705.1 uncultured Oscillospiraceae bacterium
AAGATACCCTGCGCTGTTTCGGGACGGAGGTAAAGCTCGCTCTTAGAGTCCTCTGTAACGCCCTGGAATGTCTTGAACATAAGGTTGAACTGTCTTATGTCTGTGAAATCAGCCTTGCCGCAGTTGGGGCAGGTGATGCCTTTTTCACGGATATAATCCATCATCTGCTCGTTTGACCAGCCCGCACAGTTTGTGCCGTCAAAGTCCTCGATAAGATTATCCGCTCTGTGACGTGTCTTACAAGCCTTGCAATCCATAAGGGGATCGGAAAATCCGCCGATATGACCCGATGCTACCCATGTCTGAGGGTTCATGAGGATAGCGCTGTCAAGACCTACGTTGTACTTGCACTCCTGTATGAATTTTTTACGCCATGCGGACTTGATGTTGTTCTTCAGCTCAACGCCGAGAGGTCCGAAATCCCATGTATTTGCAAGTCCGCCGTAAATTTCGCTTCCCGGATATACAAAGCCTCTGCCTTTGCAAAGGGAAACGATTTGGTCGAGTGATTTTTCTGTATTAAGCATGTAAAATTCCTCCCGAATTTAATGTTATATATTATACATTATAATTATATATTGGTCAACCTATTTTGTAATGCTCGTCCGAAAGCACACTGTGAGCACATTTAATTCCGTCCACGGCGGCAGATACTATACCGCCCGCATAGCCTGCGCCCTCGCCGCACGGATAAATTCCCTGAATGTTGCATTCCAAAAATTCGTCACGCAGTATTCTTACGCTCGAGGAACTTCTTGTTTCCGGAGCGGTCAGTACTGCATCATACATATTAAAGCCGTTTAACTTTTTGTTCATCTGCACAATGGCGTCTTTCATCGTGGCAGACACCTTTTGCGGTAAAACCTCGTCAAGATTAGTGAGCGTTACGCCTGTGGGGCAGGTCGGCTGAACGCTTCCCAACTGAGTGCTTTGCTTGCCCTGCAAGAAATCGCCGACAAGTTGAGCCGGTGCTTTGTAGTCCGAGCCGCCGAGCAAAAAAGCCTTGTGCTCTATTTCACGCTGATAATATATTCCCGCAAGCGGATGCTCCGACGGAAAGTCCTTCGGCTCTATTCCGACAAGAAGCGCCGAGTTTGCGTTTTCTCCGTCTCGTGCAAGCGAACTCATACCGTTTACTATAACGCCCTCTTTTTCGCTCGCCGCCGCAACTACCGTGCCGCCCGGGCACATACAGAAGGTATACACGCCACGGCGTCCGGCCGGGACAACATTCAGCTTGTAATCCGCCGCCCCCAGCGCCGGATGGCCTGCTGCGGAACCATACTGTGCTGTGTCAATCTGTCGGCGCGGATGTTCGATCCGCACGCCGACCGCAAAGGGCTTCTGCTGCATCGGCAGCCCCCGTTGGAACAGCATCTCCATCGTATCCCGCGCGCTGTGGCCAATCGCCAAAATCGCCTGGCGGCAATCGATCGTCTGCTCTCCTTCCGGCGTATCCGCCGTCAGGCCGCATAGCCGTCCATTCCGCAGCAACAGATCACTCACCCGCCAGCCGAAGCGCACCTCACCGCCCAGCCGCAGAATCTCCTTCCGCAGTCCTCTGACGGCACGCCGCAGGCGGTCGGTGCCGACATGTGGCTTCGCCTGCCAGAGGATATCGGGACAATCCCCAAATGCAGCGAGCTGTTCCAGCACAAAGCGGCAGCGGGGATCATGCACACCGGTATTCAGCTTGCCGTCGGAAAAGGTTCCGGCGCCGCCTTCTCCGAACTGTACATTGGACGCCGGGTTCAGCACGCCGGTTTCCCGAAACCGTTCCACATCCGCCTGTCGGCTGTCCACCTCCTGTCCCCGCTCGAGCAGCAACGGCCGCCAGCCTGCGCGTGCCAGCACCAGCGCGGCGAACAGTCCGGCCGGTCCGCTCCCGACCACCACCGGTCGGGGACCACGGGACGGAGCGGCAGCCGGAGAATACGTCACCGGTTGATACAGTGAGACAAAGCGGGAACCGCAGTGTTCGACAACCGCCGCCTCGTCTCCGCGCACCGATACGTCGACCGTCGCCTTGAAACAAACGCGTGTTTTCTGCCGCGCATCCACCGATCGGCGGGCCAGCGTTACGCCGGTCAGCTCCGCCGCCGGGAGCCGCAATGCCCGTGCCGCCGCTTTTCGCAGAGAATCTGCTGTATAGGACAGCGGCAGGGACAGATCGGTAATCCGGATCATCGCGTCACCAGCCTTTCCACCATCGAAACCGCTGCTGCATGGGCGGACGCCCATGCCCATTGCAAATTAAAGCCGCCGCAGTCTCCATCGATATCCAGCACTTCGCCCGCCGCATAGAGCCCCGGGTGACGGCGAGACTGCATGGTAACAGGATCAAAGCCCTCGGTTGCGATGCCGCCCGCGGTGACCTGCGCGCCGCCGAAGCCCTGTGTTCCCGTCACCGCCACTGTCCAGCCGGTCAGCACCTCCACGACCCGCTCCTGCTCCCGCGCGGTCAGCGAAGACGCCGGCCGGGAGAGTGGCAGCACCCCGGCCGCGCGGAGTACTGTTTGGCCCACGCGCTTTTGCAGCAGTCCCGTCAGCAGCTCCTCCAGCGTGCGTCCGGCCAGTTTCCGGCGCATCGACAGCTCTGTGCGCACCTGCTCGCGTGTCCAGCCGAGCAACAGGTTCAGCCGCGCGGTCATCTCTTCACGCCGCGTCCGTTCCCAGTCTCCGACGACACGGGAAATCTGCATGACCGCCGGGCCGGACAGACCATACTCTGTGAAAAGAATCTCGCCTGTCTCCGCCGCAAGCTGCCGCTCCCCCCGCCAAAACGCGATCTCGCCTTCCACCCGGATGCCCTTCATCGCCCGCAGATAGGTGGTGTCGGTTCGAACCTGTACAATCGAAGGAAACAGCGCCGTTTTCGCATAACCGAGCGCCGTCAGCAGCGCATAACCGGAGACGCCGCCACCGAGCGACGGAGAGGCCGCACCGCCCGTCGCCAGAAGCACCTGCCGCGCTCGCAGCGTCTCTGCACCAACCGTCAGTCGGAACCCATTTTTTTCCGTCTGAATCGCGGTCACCTCTGCGCCGCAGCGCTCCTCCACACCGAATGCCGCACACTCCGCCCGCAGACAGTCAAGCACCGCCCCCGCCTGCGCGCAGAGGGGATAGACCCGGCCGTTCTCCCGCGTCTCACAGCAAAGGCCGATCGAATGGAAAAAGGCCATAGCGTCCTGCGGCGAAAACGCCCGGAGAGCGGGCGCAACGAAGGCCGGTGCTGCGCCGTGATACCGATCGGGCGTTGCCGCAAGATTTGTGATATTACAGGTGCCGTTTCCCGTTGCCAACAGCTTTCGTCCGACACGTGCAGCCTTTTCCAATATACAGATCCGTGGCGTCAATCCACGCTCCCGTGCCAGTCGCGAGACAAAAACGGCGGCGGCCAGTCCCACTGCGCCGCCGCCGACAATGGCGATATCCTCATACATAAGAGCACGCTCCTTTTTCATCACCGCAGCATCGTCGGGATTGCATAGGTGATGAGCGACATGATAACGCCTGCTGTCAGAACGCCAACCGCAATGATCGGGAACGCTTTTTTCATCCGCATGTCCATCATCGCCGCGACCAGCGCACCGGTCCAGGCGCCGGTTCCCGGCAGCGGAATCGCCACAAACAGGAACAGTCCCAGCATCTCATATTTGAGCACCTTTGCCTTGTTCTTCTCGGTTTTCCGTTCGAGCCATTCTGCGAGCGGTCGCAGGCAGCGCGTCTTCTTCAGCCAATTGAAAAACGGACGGATGAAAAGCAGGATCAACGGAATCGGCAGCAGATTCGCCACAAAGCACAACAAAAACGCCTCGAGGAACGGGACACCCAGCAGGCTCGCCGCGATCAAACCGCCGCGCAGCTCCAAAATCACGCTTTTTTCGTCA
>USLV01000177.1 GCA_900555705.1 uncultured Oscillospiraceae bacterium
GTTCATGGGGTTGCCGTCGTGGTCGATCACATACCAGGCGGTCTCCTGTTCCGTGGCAATGGCGGCTACCAGATAGAGATAGGGATAAGAGGGATCGGTATCGTCGGCGGGCGGGAAAGCGACATAGGTGTACCGGTCGCAGAGAACTTTGCCGGTACTGTCGACGATCACGGCATGGCTGTTGGGATTATCCACATCCAGTGTGGGGGACTGGCCGACCAGTCGATCCCGGGAAAGGAAACGTACGGAGCCGAAGGTCTCCTCCAGCAGCACCCGGTTGTTCTCGTCCCGAGCTCCGTATAAGTCCATATCAAAGGTCTGACGCTTTGTCAGCAGACGGGTATTGTCGAAGAGGGCGGCAGCCGTTTGTACCTCTCCCAGCCGACGGACAATCTTCCCTTCCAGATCGAGAGAAAACAGGCCGTCGTCGTTTTCCGCCAGCACCGTTTCCGCTGTGTCGAATTTCAGACGATTCCAGACATCCCCCTGACGGGTACCGTCCAGATCCACAAGCGCCGCTTTCTCCCCGTCCTGCCGGAGAATGGCACGATACGGTGTGGTTTCCCTATGGAACGATTCAAATTCCCAGTTGCAATAGGTCTCCTGTCCGGGCGGGAGCAACTCCAGTATCGTCCGGCCCTGTTCATCGACTACCAGAAAATGCGCGGCCTCCTGCTCGCCGACCCACAACCGGTCTTCACGCAGCAGACGATAGAAGGTATAGCTCGCGGGGGCGACCACTTCGCCGTTTTCCCGCATGATGCCGTAGAAATTGTCGCCGTCGCTTTTTTCCTCGAACAGCCAGAATACGCCGCTGTCGCCCTGTAGCCGCTCGATGCGCTCGCGCGGCGGGGACTCCGAAGAATCGGGGGGAGAGGCGGGAGCGGTGCAGCCGACCGCCCAGCCGGAGAGGAGCAGCAGCACCAGTCCGATGATCCATTTCCGCATAGCCGACACCTGCTTTCTGTTTGACAGAGGGTTATTCGTTCGGGTTTTCCATCCTCAGTATACTGTCTTTTCGCATGGCTGTAAATGCATAAACGGCACAAATTTTTGATTTATTTTTGTAAAATCAACCGAAGATAAAATCCCCGGCGCTGTCTGTCTCAACAGCGTCGGGGATTCGTGTCCGGTTATTCGACGGGTTTGCCGGTCTCGAGGGACCAGGTGACGGTGCGGTTGTCGTCCCCGAGGAAGGAGACGAGCGCGCCATCGGACTTGGTGTTCTCGCGGAAGGGCTTCTCGTTCATGGGGTTGCCGTCGTGGTCGATCACATACCAGCCGATCTCGCTCTCCGAAACCTCATCGGTCGCTTTTCCGATGTAGGCGCTCAGATAGGGGTACGGATAAAGCTGAATGTCCGGATTCATGAGGGCGCCGTCGAGGAGCGCGATATGGGTATACCGGTCGCAGACGACCCGGCCCTCGCTGTCGACAATGAGCACTTCACGGTCATGATATTGCACGTCCTGCCAACCCACGGTATCATAGCCGATCACGCGATCCGACGACAGGAACTGGACATCTCGGTATTTTTCCTCCAGAATTTGCTTTCCCTCTTTGTTTCGGGCGCCGTATTTGTTCCAGCCGAGGCTCCGCTTCATGGTCAGCTGGAGGGCGCCGTCGAACACAGAGTCCAACGTCTGCACCTCGTCCAGGCGGCGGAGTCGTTTGCCGTCCAGATCCAGCTCGAAGAAGCCCTCGCTGTTTTGGGCCAGCACTGCGCCGTCGAGATCAAATTCCATCTTCTCATAGGGCTCTCCGATTTTGCCGCCGTCCGCGTCATAGAGCTGGCCACCCGCACAGAACCGGACGGGCTTGCCCTGCAGATCCTCGGCGGTCTTCACGTCGATATTGCACATCACGTCGTAACCTGTATCGGGGATCAGGACACGGCCGGTCTGGTCGATCAGCACCCCCACACCGCCGCCGGGAAACGCATAGAAGCGGTCGTTGGCCATCTGAACGATTCCCTCATAGGTGGGGGAGACGAGCACGTTTTGTTCCCGATCCAGGATGCCGCAAGGACCCCAAAGGCTTTCACAGAAACCGGCATACTGGTACTGGTCATTGATAAATGGGTCGCGGCGCTCCTCCGATGGGATGAGCGTCGTTGTTCCGGCGGAGGCTGCGCTTTCGTCCGATGAACCGACTGGATCGGCTGAATTGTCAGGTTCGACGGATTCTGTCCCTCCGCAGCCGGACAGCAGCAGGCAGGCGCACAGAACCACACACAGGACGCTGCACCACAGATACCGTTTCATCTAAATACACTCCTTTCATACAGTAGAGGGGGCGGACGATGCCGGGCGGGTCAATCCATCCAGTACACCTTGGTGGCATTGGTCAGATTGTATTGCGAGCGCAGCGACTGGCCGTTGCCCACAGAGGCATACGGGGTGCCGGGATCGTAGACCGTGAACCGCGCGGCGGTTGAGCCGGAGCCGGTGTCGCCGCCGAACACGACGAAATGCGGATTGCTGAAGGCCACGATGACCCCCTCGGGATTGCTCGCCAGTTTGGCAGCGATCTGGTTGACCTTGTTGGCCACAGTGCCGGTCAGAACTTCCTCTTTCAGGGTTTTTCCGAAAGCGGCGGCGATCTGAAAACGGGCTACATTTGTAGGATTTGATGTGACATCACTAAAATAATACTTGTTGTTGGAAACGGTGATCTCCGAGCCGGTTTTGCCGATGTTGGCCAGCATGACGGTATAGGGATCGGCGATCATAGGCCCTTGGTAACCGGCAAGGCGGAAATCGAAGATGTCCCGTTTGGCGTCCAGATTACGCAGCACCATCGCCATCGAGGCGAGGAAACAGCCGGTATACATCAAGTCGTTTTTGGAGGAAGAAGTGGTTCCGTTGACCATGAACGGCCTGGGATCACTGCCAAAATACAGTCGGTCGAGGAACTGGGTGTTCCAATAGTACACGTCGTTAACCGGCGTGGAACCACTATGCAGGTTACCCGCATGCATCTGGCTGTACCAGGCTTTTGCGGGCGTGACATTGACGCTCAGGGAATAGCGGTAGTAATTCGTATAGTTTGTGCCGGTGCCGGATACGATCACATAGTAGGTGCGGCCTTTGACCAGCGGGATGCGGCGGAAGAGCGAGACGCCGGTCTGGGTGCCGTAATGCCAGGACGTGTTCGAGCCGTCGATCACGCCGAGATAGTAGGTCATGCCGGGAGAGGTCAGGGTGATGTCGGCATAGCCGTCCAACGGTGATTCGAATTGGTAGTAGTCCTGATCCCCGGCGACGCTGATATAGCCGTGGAAGACGCAGCCCAGCTTATCAGTGATCGGGATCGCGGTGGAGGTGGTGCCGTTTTCGCCGCTCGCCTCGAAGAAGGAGAGGGAGCGGGTCATCACCGGGGCGGGAATCTCGCGATAGGGCAGCTCGACGACCAGCGTGCCGTCGGTGTCCACGCCGCAGAGCAGCGAGCCGACAAATTCCCGATCCGGTCCGTCGCCATGGAGCACCACCGAGATGGCGTAGCCGGTGTCGAGCGACAGCTCCTCGAGCTGGATGGAGGCGGTCTTGCCGTAGGAGCCGGAGACCACCGATTCCCGCTCCGCGCTGTTATCCGAGAGGGACAGATCGAAGGAATCGAACGCGCTTTGCCAGTCCGGATGCAGCCGGAGAGACAGGGTGAAGGCCAGAGAATCGCGATTTTCATTGTAGGAGGCGGTGTTGGTCAGACGGTAATCCTCGTCTGAGAGATTGCTGATCGTCTGTCCGTTTTCGAGAACGGTCATCTCCGCTTCGAGAGGAAATATCTCGGGCAATTCATCCGCTGCGGATGAGGGGAAGGTCAGTGTGAGCGGCGCCAGAAGACCTGTCTCTTATACACATCTGACGCTGCCGACGAAGCTAGAAG